>DASYVY010000428.1:0-2748 GCA_035936535.1 Thermomicrobiales bacterium
GCACAACGCCGGCCACACCCTCGTCGTCGGCGACCAGACCTACAAGCTCTCGCTGCTGCCGTCGGGAATCGTGCGGGGCACTCTGTCGGTCATCGGCAACGGCGTGGTTCTGGATCCATGGGCCTTCAAGACAGAGGTCGAGAAGCTGGCCGCGCAAGGCGTCGTCATCACCCCGGACAATCTCCAGATCGCGGAGACATGCCCGCTGATCCTTCCGATCCACCGCGACCTCGACGCCTTGCGGGAGGATGCGAGCGGGCAGGGCAAGATCGGGACCACCCGGCGCGGAATTGGCCCCGCCTATGAGGACAAGGTGGGGCGCCGCGCCATCCGCGTCTGCGACCTTGCGCATCTCGACGATCTGGCTCCCCAGCTGGACCGCCTGTGCGCCCATCATGACGCGCTTCGGGCAGGCTTCGGCGAAGCGCCCGTCGACCGCGAGAGGCTGAAGAAGGACCTGCGCGACATCGCCGAGTTCGTTCTGCAATTTGCACGGCCGGTCTGGCTCACCCTCAACAATGCCAAGGCGGCGGGCAAGCGCATCCTGTTCGAAGGAGCCCAGGGCGTTCTGCTCGACGTCGATCACGGCACCTATCCGTTCGTCACCTCGTCCAACACCATCGCCGGCACAGCCGCCGGCGGCACCGGCCTTGGGCCTTCGGCTGCAGGTTTCGTTCTGGGGATCGTAAAGGCCTACACCACTCGAGTGGGCTCCGGCCCGTTCCCGACCGAGCTCGACGACGAGATCGGGCAGCGCCTTGGCGAGCGGGGCCGTGAATTCGGAACGGTGACTGGCCGAAAGCGCCGCTGCGGCTGGTTCGACGCCGTGCTGGTCCGGCAGTCCTGTGCGGTCTCCGGGGTAACCGGGATCGCTCTCACCAAGCTCGACGTGCTCGACGGCCTCGATGAGATCCGGATCTGCACCGGCTACCGAATCGGCGAGCGGATGCTCGACCATCTGCCCGCCCATGCGGCGGATCAGGCGGCGGTCGAGCCGATCTATGAAACCATCGAAGGCTGGTCCGAGTCCACCGCGGGCGCGCGAAGCTGGGCTCAGCTTCCGGCGTCTGCGATCAAGTATATCAGGCGCATCGAAGAACTGATCGCCTGCCCGGTTGCCTTGGTCTCGACCAGCCCGGAACGCGAGGACACGATCCTGGTGAGGGACCCGTTCGCCGGGTGACCCGGCCGGATCAGTAAAACAGCACGATCGCCAGGCAGGCGGCCAGCCCCACGATGAAGTTCAGCGGGACCCCGATTTTCACGAAGTCGGCGAATTTGTAGTCGCCAGCCGCATAGACGAGCATGTTCGTCTGATATCCGATCGGGGTCGCGAAACAGGCCGAGGCCCCGATCATCAGTGCGATGACCAGCGGGCGCGGGTCGGCTCCGATGTCACGCGACAATTCGATCACCAGCGGAGTGAGGATCGCCGCCACGGCATTGTTGCTGAGTAGCTCCGACAGAACGATGGTGAAGCCGTAGACGATGAAGATCAGAGCCCAGGGCGGCGCGTGCGCCATGACCGGTGTGATCCACTCGACCATCAGCCTTACGCTTCCCGCCTGCTCCAGGCCAAGCCCCACCGCAAGCATCGCGAAGATCAGGATCAGCACGTCGCCGTCGATCGCGGTCCAGGCTTCCTCGGGGTCGATGCAGCGCGTTATCAGGATTGCCGCCACGGCCAGGATCGCCGCGACTGCAATCGAAACCACGTCGAGCGCCGACAAGGTCACCACGGCAGCGAGTGCCGCTACCGCGATTGGCGCCCGGTCCGGCCGGAAAGCCCGGGTGCGCGAAGAGTTGACCCCCAGCAGGTGGGGATTGTCCTGGAGCCGGCGAATGGCCTGCTCGCTTCCGGCCACCAGAAGGCGGTCCGCGGCGCGAAGACGCGTGCTTCCCAAATCGGGGCCGGGCAGGTGCCGGAAGCGCATCACCCCCAGCACGCGCACCCGAAGCCGGTTGAGGAACGGTATGTCAGTCAGCCTGCCGCCGAGCGAGGGGTGGTTCGGGGACACCATCGCCTCGACGATCTTGTCGTCCCTGTGCGGCGGATCGTCGGAGCGCGATATGCCGACGTCGAAATTGCGGTTCACCCGGAGAGTCATCACGTCGACTGCCGGGGCCCGAAGCACGATCCGGTCGCCCGCCATCAGGACCAGGTCAGCCAGATCCTTGCGCAGCATCTCGCCGCCCCGCTTGATAGCGACGATGTAGGGCAGACGCTTCCTCAGGACCGGTGAGGAACTGACGTATCGGCCGACCAGCTGGCTGTCCGGGCGGAGGGCAAGCTCGGTCAGGTACTCGCTCGTATCGGCCTCGTCGCCGGCCTTGATGGAGGGCGGGTCGCTGGGAAGCAGAAGCGGCCCGAGCACGATCAGAGCGGCCGCTCCGACCAGCGAGGCGACCATCCCGTAGGGCGAAATCTCGAAGATTCCGAACGGCTGCATTCCCGCGTCGCGGGCGATGCCGTCCACGACCAGGTTGGTGGAGGTGCCGATCAGGGTCATGGTACCGCCGAGCACCGCGATGATCGACAGCGGCATCATCAGCCGCTTCACAGGTATGCCGGTGGCCTGGGCCAGCTTGTAGATGATCGGGATCAGTACGACCACGACGGGCGTGTTGTTCATGAATGCCGAAGCCACAAGCGCTCCGCCAAACACCTCTACGACAGCGAGCCGCGGGTGCTGGCGGGCGCGGGCGACGACGGTTCGAGCCACGGCGTCGATCGCGCCGGTCCGCACC
>DASYVY010000429.1:0-3902 GCA_035936535.1 Thermomicrobiales bacterium
CCACAAGCTTCCGGCACATGCATGCCGGAAGCTTGTGGCGCGTCCCCTGGGCTCAGGCGGCATGCCGGCGGAGTGGGCGCATCGTCTCCGGTGTGGCGGATTGGCGGGAGCCACGGGGCTGTGTGCGAACGGCTGAAGCGCCATATCGCTGATCGGTATCCATCCCGAGGCCATCGCCGGGATGGATGCCGAGCAGGTCGTGTGCACCGGCGAGCGAATATGGCCCTTCGGCCAAGGGCTCGATTGGCGCCCTGTCGCGACCGATGCCAACCGGCTGGATGCTGATGACCTGGTCCTCTTCCGGAGCCTGCGCCGATGGAGTGGCGGACCGCATATCGAGGAGGAGCGGAAACAGCGCCATCGCTCCGAATGCGATGAGCCAGAAGCCGATGATGGCGTTGACGAGCAGCGATTCCATTTCGACGTTGTCCTTTCGCGTGCATCCACGGCGCGGTCGATCCTGTGGTTGCTGGACGAGGCGATCGCCCCTGGCGCTTCCGGATGCGCCCTGCCGATCGTTGCTCCAGTTGCTCAAGAAGACCGAACCGATGTTCTGATCTCCTGTACGAACGCATGTTCTCACGACTGTGCCCTGTTGTCAAGCATGTACGTTCATCCATGGATTGCACGATTTCTTCCGCTCGCTGGTGCGCCAATTGCGTAGAGTCGCGATAACGAGGATTTAAGGGTTTACAGGATGTCCCCCTTGGGTACAATGCTCCACTGGAGCGCCATTCGGGAACTCCCCCGAACGAATGTCCGGATTGGCCACCTTGTCGCTGCGTGGACCAATCGCTCCTCCCTCCCACCGAGAGGAGCCGTGCGCCCTGTCCCGTGCCGCGAGCGCTGTCACTCCTGCCGGGACCCGCGACATGCAGCGGCAGCACGTTGCTGATACAGACCTACCGAGGCCCAAGACGTGAAAACCCTCATCCGGATATTTGGGTATCTGAAACCCTACTGGCGGCGAATGATCGTTGTCTATTCCGCATTGCTGATCGCCCTTGGGCTCCAGTTGGCGATTCCGCAGGTGCTGGGGCGCGCAATTGACAACGGCGTCGTCGAGCGCGATCTGACGTATCTCGGCCAGGCGGCCCTGCTCATCGTCATCCTGGCCGTGTTCCAGGCCGGGTTCACCTTCGTTCGTTCCTATGGAACGAACGTCCTCGCCGAGCGGGTCGGCAACGATCTCCGCAACGAGCTCTATGGCAAGCTTCAGTCGTTGCCATTCCAGTTCTATGATCGGGCCCAGACCGGACAGCTGATGTCCCGGGCCACCGACGATATCAACAACATCCGCGGCATGCTGATGTTCTCGCTCCGGGCGGTGATCCAGGCGATCGGGATGGTCGTCATCATCGCCTTCATCGTCCTCCGAACCAACGTCCCGCTGGGCCTGATCGCGCTCTCGACAACGCCGTTCCTGATCTGGTGGTCGATCCGCTTCAGCGTGTCGATCCGGCCGATGTTCCTCAAGGTGCAGCAGCAATTCGGGGTCATGACCACCGTGCTTCAGGAGAACGTCGCCGGTGGCCGGGTGGTGCGCGCCTTCGCCCAGGAACGGGAGGAGTCGCGCCGATTCGAAGAGGAGTTGGAGGAGTTGTTCGACCGCAACCTCCGGGCGGCGAACCGCTGGGCCTTCAGCTTTCCGATGACACTCGCGCTGAACGGACTGAGTGTCGCCGGGGTGGTCTGGGTTGGAGGCTGGATGGCCCTGACCGGCCGGATCTCGATCGGTACCCTGGTTGCCTTCGAACGGTACACGACCATGCTGCAGGAGCCGATCCGCTGGCTCGGCTTCGTCGTCAACCGGATGGCCAAGGGTATCGCGTCGGGCGAGCGTATCTTCGAGATCCTGGATACCAAATCGAAGATCACGAATTGTCCGGGCGCCCGTCCGATGCCGGACATGAACGGCGTCGTCACCTTCAAGGACGTGGAGTTCCGCTTCGCTGGCGCGAGCACCGAATCGCTCCGTAACATCTCCTTCACGGCCGAGCCCGGCCAGATGGTCGCGCTGATCGGACCAACCGGGTCGGGCAAGAGCTCGGTGATCAGCTTGATCCCGCGCTTCTACGACACCACTTCCGGCACGGTTTCTATCGACGGCGTGGACGTGCGGGACATCACGCTCGAAAGCCTTCGAAAGAATGTCGGCATCGTGATGCAGGAGACGTTCCTCTTTTCCGTGACGGTCGGTGAGAACATAGCCTATGGTCGGCCGGATGCCAGCCGCGAGGAGATCGAGGCGGCGGCGAGGGCAGCCAGGGCGCACGATTTCATTATGCGGATGCCCCAGGGGTATGACACCGTCGTTGGCGAGCGCGGCGTCACGCTCTCCGGTGGCCAGAAGCAGCGGCTGGCGATCGCGCGGGCACTCCTGATCGACCCGCGTATCCTGATCCTCGACGATTCGACCGCCAGCGTCGACAGCGAGACCGAGCACCTGATCCAGCAAGCCTTGCGCACGCTGATGAAGGGCCGAACCTCCTTCGTGATCGCCCAACGACTGAGCACCGTCCGCGACGCGGATCTGGTTCTCGTCTTCCAGGACGGCAGGATCACCCAGCAGGGGAAGCACGACGACCTGGTCGAGCAGCCCGGGTTCTACCGGGAGTTGTACGACCTGCAGATGCGCGATCAGGACGATGCCCAGCGGGCGATCCCGGTCGCCGCGAACGGGGATGGCGGCGCGGACATCCCCGGCGAACATCCGGCAGCGCCCGTGGCCGCCTCCAACGGGGCCGATCGTCGGCAGGAACCCGTTCCGGCGTCGGCATTCCCGGCACGACGGAACGGAGCGTAGCGCAACCATGGGCATGATTCGCGTTCAAGCGGATGACGATCTTCTCGGCAAGGCATACGACAGCCGGATCGCCCGGAGGCTCGTCGGCTTCCTGTTTCCGTACCGCAAGCGGATCCTGCTGGTCACGGCGCTCGTGCTTGTCGTCACCGCGGCGGACCTGCTCCTGCCGGTACTCTTCGCGCGGGCGATCGACGAAGTCTCGAACGCCCGCCGGTCCTGGATGATCAATGTCATCGGTGCCAGCTTCGTGGCCATCATCGGCATCCGGTTCCTGGCGATGTGGGGACAGTTCTACTCCGCGCAATGGCTCGCCAACCGCGTCGTGTTCGACATGCGCAACCGGATGTTCCGGCATCTCCAGCAGCTCAGCATCGGGTACATCGATCGCCGGGGGGTCGGCGCGGTGATGACGCGCATCCAGAACGATGTCGCTGTCATCCAGGAGATGTTCTCGGACACCGTGATCGGGATCATCAGCAACGTCCTGGTCCTCGTCGGCATCATCGTGATCATGCTGATCACCAACTGGAAGATGGCCCTGCTCGCCTTCACCGTGCTGCCGATCATGATTGTCATCATGCGGTTTTGGCAGCGTTACGCCAAATCCGCCTATCGGGTGACCCGGCGTACGATGAGTGTCGTCAACGCCAACCTCGCCGAGAGCATCGACGGCATGCGCGTCGCCCAGGCGTATACCCGCGAGCCGGTCAACATGCGGTGGTTCAGGAAGATCAACGGCGACAACCTCGCGGCGGCGATCGACGCCGCCAAGTACTCCTCGATCCTGTTCCCGACCGTCTCCTTCCTCTCCGCGGCATCGACGGCGATGATCGTCTACGTCGGCGGCCGGTTCGTGTTTAGCGAGACGCTCTCGGTCGGTCAGCTTGTGCTGTTCGTGGCGATGATCGACCGCTTTTTCTCACCGATCCGGGACCTCAGCCAGCAGTACAGCACGATGCAATCGGCGATGGCCGCCGGGGAGCGCATCTTCGAGGTGCTCGATGTCGAGGCCGAAGTGCAGGACAAGCCGGACGCCTACGAGCTCCCGGAGGTCACCGGGGCGGTCGACTACAACGATGTGGTGTTTGGCTACGGT
>DASYVY010000430.1:0-9744 GCA_035936535.1 Thermomicrobiales bacterium
GTGCGGGAATCGGTACCGCCGCCCCACCAGGACCGGCGCTTCGAGGCGCTTGGCCGGATGCTGGACCGCGCCAGGGAGAGCGGCGCGGTGCGCCCGGACGTCGACACCCGGATCACGATTGTGATGCTGTTCGCCACGATCTACTCCCTCACCTATGGCCCGGCGAGAGGAGGACGCAGCACCGCCGAGCTGGCGGCGACGGTTGTCGATCAGATGCTGCGCGGCGTTGGCGCGAGCGCCGCCGCCTCCATCGAGACAAGCCCCTCCCTCGCGTTCTGAACCGGCATCGCGATTCCCAGAAAACTCGCAGTGTTCCCCAACGGCGCAGATCGCGTTTCCGGATGAGGTCGCGCGGTTCGAGCCCTGCCCAGGCCTGACCACGACGATCACCCAGCTTGAAGGCGGCGGTATGTTCGCGAACCACGCGGATGATGCTTCGCTTGGGTGGACCCCGATTCGCTGGCGAGCGGTGTCGTCGGCACGATCACCCGCAGGGTCGATCCCGAGGCGGCCAGGGATGACCAGGGCGGTTCACCCCCGCGGGGATGAGGTGTCGTCCGCCCCGCCACTGCCGTGCGGGGAGGAGGCGATGTCGCACCAAAACGCGGTAGGCTTGGCTATGCATACGCCAGGAACCATGACGAGGATGACGCCGCTCCCCGAACGCATCGCTTTCATCCCGGACCCACAGCCATGACGTACCGCGCTACCAGAGATGTCGTCCGCCGCGTGATGCCCCTGATCGATCGCCTCGCGACGCGCTCGATCGACAAGGCCCGCCTGCTGCAGTACCTCTCCGCCAAGGCAGGCGTCGATTGGGGAGTGCACGATCTCATCGCCGACGAGATGCGTCCGCAGGAGGGCGGGGATCCTGAGCCACCGGCGCGGATGCTCACCTTCCGTGACAAGGCAAGCGGCAGCGAGCACACGCTCCGCTATCCCGACTGCCTGGTCGGGCGTCCCGCCGAGCTCGATTCCCTGCTGGTCGAGGAATACCAGCGGCTCGCGATCGACCGGCCGCTGACCGTGATGGCGCGTCCGCTGTTCGATTTCTTCTACAAGGATGAGTTCTGCGTGCGTTGCCGCTGGCGTGGATCGGAGCACGCGCAGATCCAGCGCGAATGCCACTTCTCCGGGCACCCGGTCAACTTCGAGCCCGATCTCCCCGGCGCCGGGGAGATTCCAGGGGCGGGGTAGCTGACAGTCTCACACAGACCCGCTCCGGCCAGGCGGAACGGGTCGGGACTGCGTCAAGGCCGACCGCCCGCCTGAAATGGCACACGTTGTGCTCTACAGATACGCACACGAACGCCGGCCCCTCCGTCGCTCCGACGATGCAGCAATGGCGCGCGGCCGGACGTTCGTCGCATCAGGTTCAGGTACCGGATCTTCCTCCATATCGATCGTCCCTGCCCCGGGCCGGTGCGTTTGCGGGTCGACCCCGAAGCTGACCGTTTGCTGGCACCGCGAGCGTTCCCGGTACCCTGGGTGCCGCTGGCAACTTCTGACCATGCAGCCGACACACGCTCCAAGGAGACACTGACCTTGATCGCTACACCCCCTCTTTCCTCCCGCATCCCCGTCACGCTGACGATCAATGGCCGGGACCATCCCCTCCTGGTGGAGCCACGGCGCACGCTGCTCGATGCGCTCCGGCATGACCTGGAGCTAACCGGAACCAAAAAGGTCTGCGACATGGGGAATTGCGGCGCGTGCACCGTGGCCGTTGACGGACAGGCGATGTACTCCTGCCTGTTGCTCGCCGTCGATTGCGACGGACGCGACATCACGACGATCGAGGGCGTCGCGAGCGGCAACGAGCTGGACCCACTGCAGCAGGCATTCATCGAACACGACGCATTCCAGTGCGGGTTCTGCACCTCCGGGCAGATCATGAACCTTCATGTGCTGCTCGACCGGCATGACAACCCGACGGATGAGCAGATCCAGCGCACGGTCACCGGCAACCTGTGCCGCTGCGGTGCCTACCCCAATATCGCGAAAGCCGCGCGCCGCGCCGTGGAGCTGAAAGCCGCCCGGCCCAATGCCGACCCGGTGCCGTCAGGAGGCCGATGATGTTGCCCTTCCGGATCAGCCAGCAGGGAAGCGGCGAGGAAACGACGATCGAAGTGTCCGAGGAGGATCGCGTCCAGACGTGGCCGGAGGACGCCCGGCTGACGGTTGTCGGGCACGGGCACGGGCGGCTGGAAGGAAACCAGAAGGTCACCGGGCGCGCCCGGTACACCTACGATGTCCGGCTTCCTGGCCAGCTCTACGCCAAGGTGCTGCGCAGCCCGCATCCGCATGCCCGGATCGAGCGGATCGACACCACCGCCGCCGAGCAGCTCCCTGGCGTGCATGCCGTGCTGAGCTCCGCCAATGCTCCCGGCATCACCTGGTACGAGAACAGCTCGCTGTTCGACACGACGGTCCGCATGATCGGCGATGAGGTCGCGGCGGTGGCCGCCGAGTCCGAGGAGATTGCCGAGGATGCCCTCCGCCTGATCGACGTGACCTACACCCCGCTCCCGTTCGTCGTCGATCTGGAATCGGCGCTGCAGCCCGATGCCCCGAAGGTGTGGGAGGGAGGCAATATCTCCCAGGAGCCGAAAGTCTACGACCGGGGCGATGCCGACGCCGGCCTGCGGGACGCCGATGTGGTGGTCGACGAGACATTTACGACCGCCTCTGTCCTGCACAACAGCCTGGAGCCCCATGGTTGCACGGCCTCCTGGGAAGGCGAGTATCTGACGCTGTGGAACTCCACGCAGTCCGTCTTCACGATCCGGCAGGAGGTCGCCGAAGCCCTCGATCTGCCGGAGCACCGGGTGCGCGTGATCAAGGAGCACATGGGCGGCGGATTCGGCGCCAAGCAGATCGCCTGGAAGCAGGATGTCCTGGCGGCCCTCCTTTCCCGTCAGGCCGGGCGACCGGTGCAGCTCATGCTGGACCGCGAGGCGGAGAACCTCGTCGTCGGCAACCGGCCATCGACGCGGCAACGGGTGCGCCTGGGCGCGAAGCGTGACGGAACGCTGACCGCGATTTCGGCGGAGCTGGTGCAGGCACGGGGCGCCTACCTGACCGGAGGCGAGGCCAGCAACGTCAGCGGGATATACCAGACGCTCTACAAATGCCCCAACGTGCATACCGACGAGACGACCGTCTACATCAACGCAGGCCCCGCCGTGGCATTCCGGGCGCCCGGCCATGTCGAGGCGGCGTTCGCCCTGGAAGGGGCGATGGACCAACTCGCGCGGGCGCTCGATATCGACCCGGTCGAGCTTCGCCGTCGCAACTACGCGGAGATCGACCAGACGGAGGACAAGCCGTACTCGCTTCCGGAGGGTTTGCGCCTCTGCTACGACCGGCTCACCGAGGCGATCGGCTGGGATACCTACCAGCGTCCGGAGCCGACCGGCCCCAAGCGGCGCGGTATCGGCTTCGCGGCCCACGATTGGGCGGCGGGCAGCGGCCATCCTCCGGCATACGCCTGGATCGAACTGAACGGCGACGGGACCGCGGACGTCGTGACCGGGACGCAGGATATCGGGACGGGAACGCGCACAGGTCTTGCCCAAGTGGCGGCCGAGGAGCTTGGCCTGCCGCTCGACCGCATTGCCTTCCACCTCGGCGATACCGCCACCGGGCCCTATTCGCCGGTCAGTTCGGGGAGCGCGACGCAAGCGTCGATGGGGCCAGCGATCCGGGCGGCTGCCCTGGACGTCAAGGAACAGCTGTTTCGCGTTGCGTCGACTGTCCTGGAGATTCCGGCCGACCGGCTCAGCGCCCGGGATGGAAAGATCCTGGTCGATGGTGACATGAGCCGGGCGGTGCCGATCGAGGACATCATGGGGCAGATCTCGCCGGCGACCCTGCATGGTCGCGGTGCTCGCGGCCCCAATCCCTCGGACCTGGCGATCAGGACCTTCGGCGGGCAGTTCATCGAGCTCGAGGTCGATATCGAGACCGGTGAGGTGACCCTGCACCGGATCGTGAGCGCGCACGACATCGGCCGCATCGTCAACCCGACGGTCGTCGATAGCCAGGTGATCGGCGGGATCACCCAGGGTATCGGGTTCGCGCTCACCGAGGGGCGCGTGATCGACCACCGGCTGGGCCTGGTGCTCAATCCGGATCTCGAAGAGTATTTCGTGCCGACCATCGCCGATGTCCCGTCGATCGATCATGTCCATGTCAACGTCCCGGACGTGAAGGCAAACACGACGGGCGCCAAGGGCGTGGGAGAGCCCCCACTGATCCCGACCGCCCCGGCAATCGCCAACGCCATCTTCGATGCCGTCGGCATCCGCATTCGATCAACTCCCCTGTCCCGCGATCGGATCCTGGCCGGGCTGGCCACGGCCGCCGAGGCAGCCAGCCAGAAGCCGGAGGTGCCCGCGTGAGACCCTTTTCCTATACCCGTCCATCGACCATCAGCGAGGCGATCAGCCTGCTGGAGAGTGGTGGAGCCACGATCGGCGAGTCCAACGGAGAGTCGGATTCCATCGGTGCGCGATCCGATCGGGGCAACCTTCGGGGAGACGATCGACCCCGGTTGCTGGCGGGTGGCACGGACCTGCTTCCATTGATGAAGGGCGACATCGCCGAGCCCGCCCACCTGATCGACATCAAGCGGCTGCCAGAGCTTGACGACACGATCCTGATGTCCCCCGAGGGAATCACGATCGGCGCCCTGGCCTCGCTCGCCAAGCTCGAGGACGATCCCCTTGTCTGTTCGATGCACCCCGCCCTGGCGGAGGCGGCGAGTCTCGCCGCGACACCCCAGTTGCGGAACATGGCGACGATCGGCGGCAACCTGCTGCAGCGCCCGCGCTGCTGGTACTTCCGATCGGACAAGGTGAACTGCTGGCTCAAGGGCGGGGAGGACTGTCCCGCCAGGGATGGCGAAAACCAGCACCACGCGATCTTCAGCGTCAGCCCGTGCGTGGCGGCGCATCCGTCCGACCTCGCGACCGCCCTGCTGGCGCTTGGCGCGAGCGTCGAGATTCAAGGGCCGGCAGGCAAGCGAACGCTCGACCTCGACGATTTCTTCGCTCCGCCAACGGACGAGCGACGCCTCGAGAACGTGCTCGAGCCAACGGAGGTGATCGTCTCGATCACCATTCCCACGGCCTCGGGCGCGGCCCAGAGCGCGTATCTCAAGGCGATGGATCGCAAGGTTTGGGCATTCGCGCAGGTCGCGGTCGGCGCGATGCTCGTGATCCAGGATCAACGCATCACCGAAGCGCGCCTTGTCCTTGGCGGCGTCTCCCCGATACCGTGGCGGGCAACCGACGCCGAGGGGCTGCTGACCGGCGCCGCGCCCGGGCGGGAACTGTTCGATCAGGTCGCCCAGGTCGCGCTGCAGGGTGCCGTTCCGCTTTCCCGCAACGGCTACAAGGTGCCGCTGGCAAAGGCGCTGATCACCCGCGCCCTGATGGCCGCCTCGACACCGAAGGACGTCAGCGCCTGACCGGGATTGACGTTCCATCCCGTCGGGATTCAGGTACCCCATACGCCGGTGGGCGATCAAGCCTTGCTCCAGCGGAAGCCGCGTTGCGGATCGGCCGGGACCGGCGAGGCCCACAAGCGAACCGACCTCTCCAACCGGGCCACGCCCCTTCCGGCACGGCAACAACGTCGCACCGTGATCGCGGGCTATCGCTCGCCCAACCAAGGGTCTGTGCATGGATCTCCGCAACCACGATCGAACCACAACCGCTGGCGCGCGCAACACCATTTCCGGTGCGCTGCTTGGCATTGGCGCGGCAGCCTTTGTCGACGAGGCGGTGTTTCACCAGATCCTTCACTGGCATCACTTCTACGACAAGTCGACAACGGAGGTCGGCCTGGTATCCGACGGCCTCTTTCACGCCGTGAGCTGGTTTGCCACCGTCGCCGCCCTGTTCCTGTTTGCCGACATCCGCCGCGGCAATGCCTTCCGGCGAGTCCGATGGTGGTCGGGGCTCCTCCTTGGCGCGGGCGCATTTCAGCTCTACGACGGTCTGGTCCAGCACAAGCTGATGGGGTTGCACCAGATTCGCTATGGGGTGGAGCTATGGCCGTACGACCTCGTCTGGAACGTGATCGCCGCTCTCATGATCGTCGCCGGGATCATCCTGTACCGGCGTGACGCATCGGCCCCGCCCTCCGCATGACCGACCACGCACAGCACCAGACGATGGGGCATCCCTCGCCGTGGCCATGGATCGTGATTCTGGCCACGCTGGGGCTGCTCTACGCGATCGGTCTCGTCCGTCAGCCACAGAGCAAGCACTGGAACCCGTGGCGAACCCTCCGCTGGTATGCGGGGCTGCTCGTCGCGGGTGCCGCACTGATCGGCCCGCTGCCCGTTGCCGCCCAGACGAGCTTCGTCGCCCACATGACCGGCCATCTGCTGCTGGGGATGCTCGCGCCCATCCTGCTCGTCCTCGGCGCACCGATCACGCTCGGGCTGCGAGCGCTTCCCGTTGCGCGATCCCGGCGCTGCGTGCGGCTGCTGTCACAGCCCGCATTCGCTTTAGTCGCGCATCCGGTGACCGCCGCCGTGCTGAACATGGGCGGGCTCGCGGTGCTGTACACCACGGATCTCTACCGGATCATGCACGAGCATGCGCTGGTCCATGTCGTCGTCCATGCGCATGTGCTGCTGGCCGGGTACCTGTTCACCGCCGCGATGATCGGCCTCGACCCGGTGATCCATCGCCCCTCGTACCTGTACCGCGCGGTGGTGCTGGTGCTGGCGATGGGAGTTCACTCGATCCTGGCGAAATCGCTGTATGCCTACCCTCCGGCCGGAGTACCTGGTGACCAGGCACAAGCGGGCAGCATGCTCATGTATTACGGGGGCGATGCCGTCGATCTGGTGCTCATCGTGATCTTCTGCGCGCAATGGTTTCGCGCAACCCGCCCCCCTCCCCGCATCGTGCCGGCGGCACTGCCATCGGGCTGACGCAATACGCTCCATGGCCAGGATGTCAGTCGCCGTTTCGTCGCAGAACGTCACCACGGCCAGCTGTGACTTTCCCAAACCACCACCGGGTCGCCGTGTACTGCCCCTTCCGGGCAAAGCCGAATGCATTGACCGGCGCGACCGCGAGGACCGGGCCCGGAGCGCTGGCCGCAGCGGGACCGGCGACCAGCGACTCGTCAGCAAGGCCCAGGAAGATACCGCCGGTCCGGAACAGGGGCCACATGTCGATCCTGTCCACCATGACCGCCCCGACCGTGAGCGACAGCGGGCGCATGGCGTTCGAGGAAATGTCCAGCAATGGGCAAGACTCGGCGCCGCGTCCAGGCCAAAGGCAGGCGGTACATCACTTTCACTCCCGGATGTGAAGATCCGGCGCTCTTCACGGTACTGCAAGGTGGTGGGGACACCGGCTTTGCGGATTGCGATCGATGCACTACCCTGCATGCGACAGAGCCGTGCGGGTCGCATACGCCAGCAGGAGATTGTGCACGACCGTGCATACCGACCCCAGGATGCGGCCGGAAGCGATCGACGATTTCCAGCGGCTGTGCCCCCGGTGGTGCGAGAAGCAGGTCCCTGGCACGCGTCGCCTCATCGAGACGTATTCGCTTGTCCTTCCTGCCACCGTCGAGCATTCGGTGAGGGTCATATGGAGCATATGGAGAAGGTAGCTTTCGGCAACACAGGACTGCGAGTGTCCCGGATCGGTCTGGGTGGATACCCATTCTCGGGCGTGAACCGTGCGCGGGACTGGGATCCCTACTCCGCTGTGGGACGGTCGACGGTCATCGCGACGATCCACCGGGCGCTCGACCTCGGCATCAACTACATCGACACCGCCCCCGGCTACGGTCATGGCCATAGCGAGCACCTCATTGGCGAGGTGATGCGGACCCGGCGGGACGAGTGCGTGCTGGCAACGAAGGTTGGGTGGAGGGGACTCGATGGCGATGCCGTGAAGGCGAGTGTCCGCGGCAGTCTGGAGCGGCTTCGGACGGGGTATGTGGACGTGGCACAGTTCCACGGCGGCATGTACACCGAAGAGGACAGCGAGCATATCGTCCATGGCGGTCCGCTCGAGGCGCTGCGCGAACTGCGACAGAGCGGCGAGGTGCGCTTCATCGGGCTGACGGCGGAGGAGCCGTGGACGGCCCGTCCTTTCCTGGAGAGCGGCGCGTTCCAGGTCGTGCAGCTCGCCTACAACCTGATCTACCAATCCGCCGCCCTCCACGCCCTCGACGATGCGAGGCAACGCGGGATCGGCGTCGTCACGATGCGCACGATGACTTCAGGCATCCTGCAGCACATTCTCCGGTCACTGGCACCGGAATGGCCGGAGGCGCGGGATCCGTACGAGGTCTGCCTCGGATTCGTACTCTCGGATCCACGCGTCCATGTCGCGCTCGTCGGGATGCGGTGGCCGGAAGAGGTTGAGCGAAACGTTCGCCTGGTCGAGGCGTTTACGCCACCGCTCGACGTCTCGGCGGTGCCGCGGTTGACTGCCGGGATCTACGGGGCCGAGGATGCCGAGGCAGACGGAGATCACCACCATGGCTGAGCAAGGGGCTGGACAGGCCGACATCCGTTGGGATGTTCTGACGATTGGCCACCTCAGCCGCAATCGGTACTGGGGTGAGTCCGACGAACGTGCGTACCGTGAGCCACTCTGCACAAGCACCCTTATCCGGACCGCCGAGCATACCGTGGTAGTCGACCCCGGGCTTCCCCAAGAGGAGATGGCCCGCGTTCTGGACCGGCGGGCGGGCCTAGCCCCCGGTTCAGTCGACGTCGTCTTCCTGACGCACTTTCACGGAGACCACTACGTCGGCCTTGCCACGTTCCCGAATGCTCGCTGGTACATGGCACCGGCGGAGATCGAGCACTGGAAGCACCAGCTCGTGCCCGCAAGTACGGCGCGTGAGGTGCTGGACCGCCTGCAGCCTGCGGGCTCGTTGCTCGTCCCTGGGATCGCGGTAGTCGAGACTCCGGGACACTCTGCCGGTCATGCATCGCTGCTGTTCGAGAGCGAAGGGCTGAGTGTCGCCGTGGCCGGAGACGCCGCGATGACGCGGGACTTCTTCCGGCACCGCGACTACTACTTCAATACGGTCGATCCGGAAGCGGCGGTCACGTCGATCGAGATTCTTGCCCACGCGGTCGACGTGGTCGTGCCCGGTCACGATAACGCCTTCCTCAATCGTCGTTCGGAGTAGCGCGAAACGGAGCACCATGGCGATCCAGGCGGCAGGTAACCGATGGACCGGAGCGAAAGTGGGGCAATGATGGGGGATGAATTTCCGGTGACCAGGGTCGCGGCGGTGCAGGCGGCACCGGTCTTTCTGGATCGGGAGGCATCGGTGGCCAAGGCGTGCCGGTTGATCGCCGAAGCGGGGTCCGCTGGGGCAAACCTCGCGGTCTTTGGCGAGACCTGGCTGCCTGGCTACCCGATCTGGCTGGATGTCGCTCCCGGCGCGGGCTTGTGGAACCACCAACCCGCCAAGGCGATCTTCACCCGCCTCGTCGCCAACGCTGTCGAAGTGCCAGGTCCGGTCACGGAGGCGTTAGGTGCCGCTGCCGCCGACGCCGGGTGCGCCGTCGTCATGGGCATCAACGAGCGCGAGCGCGGTCGGCCCACCGGGACCCTCTACAACACCATTCTTTACTTCGGCGTGGATGGCCGGCTGCTTGGCAAGCACCGCAAACTGATCCCAACCTACACCGAGCGCCTGGTCTGGGGCCGTGGTGATGGCAGTACGCTCGATGTCTTCGAT
>DASYVY010000431.1:0-3598 GCA_035936535.1 Thermomicrobiales bacterium
CACGTGCATGGGTCCTGGAGCCGTCCGCCATGCATGTGGTGGTATTCACCCTGCTGGGGGTCGCAATTACGGTCATCGCAGAGGGGATTGCCACGGAAGTGCTGGGATGGTGGGCGTATGCCGAATGGATGCCGACGCTGCCATTGCTTGGCACCGGATTGCTACCCTTGGTGCAGTGGTTGGTCCTACCCCCGCTGGTGGTCTGGTTTGTTCGGCGCCAGCTCACATGATTTGGCGAATGGGAGACTGATCTACGGCAAAAGAGCAGCCGGGAACCAGGAACGGATCCGCTCGGACGGGCAAATGCGATCCGCACAGCGATACATCAGACACGGGAGGAGCTGATTCCAGCCATGGATCAAGATCCTGACGAGATGATGCGGGAGCATCGCGAGACGACGCTTTGGATGTACGCCGCGAACATTGCGCTCGGCCTGTGGCTGCTCACCAGCCCGGCCATGCACGACTATCGCAGCCCGGGTCTTGCCTGGAGCGATGGCATCAGTGGCGGGCTGATCGTGGTGCTCGGCATCGTGGCGCTGTTCCCTCCGGGGGATTTCTGGGGACGCTGGGGGATCTGTCTCGTCGGTATCTGGCTGCTGTTTGCCCCATTGGCGTTCTGGGCGCCGACAGCCTTTGTCTACGGCAACGATACGATCGTGGGCACGCTCGTGATCGCGTTTGCCATCCTCGCCCCGATGATGCCCGGCAAGGCCCACCACATGGCGATGATGCAGCCCGGTCCGGATGTTCCGCCGGGCTGGACATACAACCCGTCCAGCTGGTGGCAGCGGGGCCCAATCATCGCGCTCGGGATCATCAGCTTCTTTATTTCCCGATACATGACTGCCTATCAGCTTGGCCACATCGAATCGGTCTGGGATCCCGTTTTCGACCCCGGCACCGCCGCCGTCCTGACCTCGGACGTTTCTCGGGCCTGGCCGGTTTCCGACGCGGGGCTCGGGGCGATGGCGTACATGCTGGAAGCGCTCTCGGGCTTCATGGGTTCGCCCAGCCGCTGGCGCACAATGCCCTGGATGGTGCTGATGTTCGGCATCCTGGTCGTTCCACTTGGTATGACCAGCATTATCCTGGTGATCCTGCAGCCTGTGATGGTCGGGACCTGGTGCACGCTCTGCCTGGTCACGGCGTTCCTTATGCTCGTGATGATCCCGCTGGCGCTCGATGAGATCTGGGCGATGGTGCAGTTCATGCTCCAGGCGCGCCGGGAAGACCGGCCGCTCTGGCGAACGTTCTGGGTGGGCGGCACGATCGAAGGCGGCTCGGAGGATGAGCGCTCGCCTCGCTTCGATTCGCCGCGCACGTCCACGGTTCCGGCCATGGTCTGGGGTGTGACCGTTCCCTGGACGCTGCTGGTCAGCGCCCTGATCGGCTTTTGGCTGATGGCGGCGCCACCGGTGTTCGGCTCCACCGGAGCGGTGGCCAACAGCGACTTCCTCGTTGGTCCGCTCGTGGCAGTCGTTGCCGTGATCGCAATGGCCGAGGTGGCGCGTCTGCTGCGCTTCGTCAACATCGTCGCTGGGCTGTGGCTCATCGCGGCGCCCTGGATCCTCGGTGGTGCCACGACTGGCTCGACCGCGAACGATGTCCTCGCCGGTCTCGTCCTGATCGCCTTGAGTGTGCAGCGTGGCGCAGTCCGGGAACAGTACGCTGGGTGGCAGCGATACATCGTCTAAGTGTGGGTGCTCATCGATGCGCTGCCAGTACGCCGGGGAGGCGATGGTGCGAAATGCATGACGGATGAAGAGATGAGGGAGACGACGATGGTAAGGTCGGACGGAGCGCAGGGTCAAGTTGTAGTCGTGACGGGGGTATCGAGCGGCGTTGGACGCGCCGTGGCCCGCGCTTTCGGACAGCGGGGCGCACGGGTAGGGCTGATCGCCCGGACTGAAGAGGCGCTCAACGCCACCGCCGGGGAGATCCGGGCGGCTGGTGGCGAGGCGCTCGCCTGCCCCGCCGATGTTGCCGATGCCGAGGCCGTCGAGCGGGCCGCGGCGGCGGTCGAGGCCCGGTGGGGCCGGATTGACATCTGGGTCAACTGCGCGATGGCGACGGTGTTCGCTCCGGTCATGGAGACTACCGCGGAGGAGTTCCGGCGCGTCACGGAGGTGACCTACCTCGGATACGTGCACGGAACCCAGGCCGCGTTGCGGCGGATGCTTCCGCGGGACAGCGGGACGATCGTCCAGGTGGGATCGGCGCTGGCCTATCGGTCGATACCGCTTCAGAGCGCTTACTGCGCCGCCAAGCATGCCATCGTCGGCTTCACGGACTCCCTCCGCTCGGAACTGATCCACGAAGGCAGCCACGTGCGACTCACGGTTGTCCACCTGCCGGCGGTCAACACCCCGCAACCCCTGCTCCAGCGGAACAAGATGCAGCATCAGCAACAACCCGTACCGCCGATGTTCGATCCCGAGGCAATCGCCGAATCGATCCTTTGGGCGAGCGAGCGAGCACCACGGGAGATGCTCGTTGGCTTTCCCACCGTCCAGGCTGTTGTTGGCCAGAAGATCATTCCTGGCCTGCTCGACCGGTATCTGGCCCGCACGGCCTGGGAAGGTCAATTCACCGACGAACCCAACCGGCACGAGGGACGGGACATCCTGTTCTCGCCGCTGCCGGGTGACCCGGGCATGCACGGACCCTATCGCGACCGCGAGCGGGGGGCAGACCTTCAGATGTGGCTGCGAACCCACCGGCGCGGTGCCTTCGCCTCGGCTGCCTCGGCGGCGGTCCTTGGACTGGCACTGCTCCGGCGAGCGTAGCGTCGCCGCGATCGGCCGGAAGTGGGGGTGACGAACCCGGTCTTGCCATCGGCACGACGGGTGAGGACCGGTCCGGAGTGCGCCACGCTTGATCACACCGGTGATGCCTGATTTTCACGCTTGCCTCTTCAATCACTTGACTCTCACGTTGCGTGAGGCCCTACCGTGGCGCGTGTCGGGAGCGATGGACGCTCCCGAGCGGGCACGGGGCGCAGGGCGCGGAGCGAACGGGAGTCCGGGCAGGGTGGACACGGTGGGCGGGGCGGGCAGGGCAGGCAGATATTCCGTCGGGACGGTGGCACGACTCGCCGGGGTGACGATCCGGACGTTGCACCACTATGGCGAGATCGGGCTGCTCGTTCCGTCGGACCGCTCCCCCGCCGGCTACCGGCTGTACTCCGACGCCGATCTCGATCGACTGGGCCGGATCCTGTATTACCGGGAGCTTGGCTTCACGCTCGATGCGATCACCGCGCTGCTTGACGATGCGTCGATCGACCCCGTCTCGCACCTGCGTCGTCAGCACAGGCTCCTCACCGAGCGGCTGGAGCGAGTGCAGGCGATGGTCGCTGCGATAGAGAGGGAGCTGGAGGCAACGATGAGCGGCATCAACCTGACACCCGAAGACAAGCTCGCCATCTTCGGGGAGACGTACAGGGAAGAATGGGAAACCGAGGCGAAAGAGCGATGGGGCGACACCAAGGCGTGGGCACAATCCCGCCAGCGGACCGCCGGATTCACGAAGGACGACTGGATCCGGTACAAGGCCGAGACGGATGCGTTGCATTCCCGGCTGGTGGGCGGGTTCA
>DASYVY010000432.1:0-2381 GCA_035936535.1 Thermomicrobiales bacterium
CACGCCGCCCGCGATGCCCTATACGCCGCCTTCGAGCCCAAGATCATGCGGTTCGTGCGGCGCATCCGCGTGCCGTTCGCCCCCGGTGGCGCCAAGGGGCTGTGGGAGCGGGACGATGTCGCCCAGGAGGCGTACCTTGTCTTTCTCGGGGTGATCGAGAGCTGGTCGCCGACCATCCCGTTCGGGCGCTACATGCTGGCGAACTTCCCCTGGCGCCTGCGGGACGCCGTGCATCGCGGGATCGCGCGGCGTGGCATCCCTCCCCGGTCGACCGTCGTCTCGATGGACCGCGCCGACTGGATCGCCGATCGCTCGGCGGCGGTGACGGAATCGCGGGCCATGATCGAGGCGCTGGCGTCCGCGTTCGAGCCGCCGCTCGATGATGTCCTGCGGTTGCACATCCTGGAGGGGTTGTCGCTGACAGCGACCGCCGAGCGGCTGGGCGTCAGCCGTCGCTCCGCGAGCCGCTACTGGGCGGCGATCGTGACCCGCCTCCGCGAACCGGGCAGCGCGTCGGGCAGCGCTCCGGGCAGCCCGGTCCCGTAGGGGCGATCCTGGCAGCTGCCAGGATCGCCCGAGTTCGGCCGAACGCACGTTTGCTCTTCGGACGCCCTCCGGGTCTCTCCAAAGAGGAGCCCCTTCTCCAACTTCACGATTTCGGAGTTGATCCTGGTGTCGTATCCGTGACCGTCGTATGATCGCTCGGATGGGCGGTGGCCACCCCTGCCCGCCGGACGTATGCTCCGTCACGGCGGGTGCCCGCTCGAGCCACGCCTCGCAATCACCACATTTCCGGGGAACCTCATCCCCCGGCGCCGATCCGCCCCCCTCGATCGTAACGGCATCGTAGCAGCTTCCATTGCGGAAGCTGCTGCCGGAATGGCCCGTTTCGATGCACCGCACAGTATCGAAGTGACGTAAACTTGAGACATGCAGCAGTGGGCCATGGCGGTCGAGCCCACCGACTGATGGTGCGTTGTAACCGCCCGCGCGGGGTCGGCAATCGATCAGCGGCCGTCCTCCAGGCTGGAAAGACTTCGGCGCGATGTCGTGAGGGTCCGCCGAGCGGG
This sequence comes from Thermomicrobiales bacterium, assembly GCA_035936535.1. GTDB lineage: Bacteria > Chloroflexota > Chloroflexia > Thermomicrobiales > UBA6265 > CADCWJ01. Next base: position 1,071 of record DASYVY010000432.1, read on the forward strand.
CGATCTATGCCCCTCGTCCCGATGGTCCGCCTTCTGCGACATTCACGCATGGACCACCGGGCGTGCCACGCCGATCGCATCCGACCAGCGCACGCACACCACCAGTACATATCTAGGGACGACTACAAGGAGAACAGTGCATCATGGCAACCATTCGTGCGGGCATCGCCTCCGCCACCGAGGAAGCGCGACGCCGCCTGGACGGGGATCTCGGCAAGGACGGTCAGCAGGGCCAGCAGGACCCGGACAGCAGTGCCCGCCGGCGCCGTGTGTTCGACAACGTGATCGAGGCGCTCGGCGATACGCCGCTGGTGCGTTTGAACAGCGTGACCAAGGACGTCCGCACGCCGATCTACGCCAAGCTGGAGATGCTGAACCCAGGCGGGTCCATCAAGGATCGCATCGGCATCCGGATGATCGAGGAGGCCGAGCGCCGGGGCTGGCTGCGCCCCGGTGGCACGATCGTCGAGCCGACCTCCGGCAACACCGGTGTTGGGCTGGCGATGGCCGCCGCCGTTCGCGGCTACCGCTGCATCTTCGTGATGCCGGACAAGGTCTCCGCCGAGAAGGTCCAGCTCCTGCGGGCCTATGGCGCGGAGGTGGTGACGACCCCGACCGCGGTCGAGCGCGATTCGCCGCAGAGCTACTACTCCGTCGCCGATCGCCTCACGCGCGAGGTGCCCAACGCCTTCCAGCCCAACCAGTACTTCAATCCGATGAACCCGAAGACGCACTACCTCGCGACCGGTCCGGAGATCTGGGAACAGACAGAGGGCAGGATCACCCATTTCGTCGCCGGCGTCGGTACCGGCGGCACGATCTCCGGCGTGGGGCGCTACCTCAAGGAGCGGAACCCCGGGATCCGGATCGTCGGTGCCGATCCCGAGGGCTCGATCTATACCTCCCCGATCATCCACCAGTACAAGGTCGAGGGCGTCGGCGAGGATTTCTGGCCAGGCACGTTCGACCGCAAGATGGTCGACGATTGGATCCAGGTCACCGACATCGAGTCGTTCCTGATGGCGCGCCGGATGACCCGCGAGGAGGGCATCCTTGTCGGCGGCTCGACCGGGCTCGCGGTCCACGCGGCGGTCGAGCTCGGCAAGCAGGTCGATGATCCCGACGCGCTGATCGTCGTGCTGCTGCCGGACAGCGGCCGCGGCTATCTCTCCAAAATCTACAACGACGACTGGATGCGCGAGAACGGTTTCCTCTCCCGCTTCACTCAGCCGTCGCGGATCGGCGCCCTCGTCGCGGCGCGCAGCGGTGAGGTGCCGAACGTGGTCGCCGTCGGCTGCGATGAGACGGTGC
>DASYVY010000433.1:0-5612 GCA_035936535.1 Thermomicrobiales bacterium
CTTCCGCGACGACAATCCGATCAATCACGAACTCAGCGTGGATCGCCGACACGACATCGATGACCGTCGGGATGCCATCGACCAGGGCGAGGTCGATCCGCTCCGGTCCGATCGGGACGGGGAAGCCGCGATCGCAGACCGTGAGGTAATCGGTGTGCCCGGTGCTGGCGAGGAGATGGCTGATGGCTGGGTGCAGAATGCCGCCGCGCTTCATCGAGACGTCTCCGTCTCCGTCGCCCCGCCGGCGACCGCCTCCCGCTGGTCGAGCGTGACCCGGGTCCGGAAGTCCGGCGTTGGCCGCTTGAAGATCAGGCTGACCTTCGGCGTACCCGGATCGGCCGTCGCCGAAACAAGTTCCCAGCCTTCCTTGCCAAGTGCGTCGAGCTCCTGGACGGAGAATGGAGGCTCGGTCCGGAGCACGTGATACTGCCATTGCCGCTGGGTGTCGTTCATGACCGGACTCCGGTGATCTGGGGACCGACGGGGTTTTGCTCCGCGGTCAGCTGGGGAGCGATGTCCGCGAGCACGCGCTTCCGCATGTCGAGAATGTGGACCTCCAGCGCCTGCGCCGCCGCCTCGATCCGGCCTTCGAGCAGGATCGTGATGATCGTCCGGTGCTGGGCGATGGCGATCTCGATCCAGCCGGGAATATGCGTGCCCGCTCGCTGGAATACGGAAACCTGGGCCCACAAGCCATTCACGATCGTCACCAGGCGCTGATTCCCCGACTGATTGATCAGCCACTGATGAAAACCCTGATCCACTTCGAGGAACGCCGCCGCCGCCGCATGGCGCTCGGCGTCCGTGCTTGCCGTGGCGATCATTGCCTCGACGCGATCGAGCTCGCTGACGGCCCACTTGAATTCCCTGGCTGGAAGCTTGGCGGCGACATTGCGCAGCGCCAGCGCTTCAAGGACAGCACGAAGCTCGAAGATCTCGGAGATGTCCGCGGCCGAGAACTGGGCGACGAAAAAGCCGCGGTTGGGTGAGTAATTGACCACGCCGTCCTGGACAAGGCGGTGGAGCGCCTCACGGACGGGAGTGCGGCTGACGCCAAGCTCGTCGCTGAGCTTCAGGTCCGAAAGCTTCTCGCCCGGCTGAAAGCCTCGCTGCAGGATGCGTTCCCAGAGGATACTGTAGACATCGGACCCGAGGTTGCGGCGAGTGATCTGGGTTGGGGGAAACTGGTCGCTCACGCGGTCTTTCCTGGAGCGGCGGTCGACATCGGCATCAGCATCCACCATCCGGCGTTCTCCACACCCACGCCAGACGGCGCCGCTCCTCCGACAACGAGCGGCATTGCCAGGACCGAATGGTGACCGTCCTGGCTGAGTGTTGTGTATACAGGATACGATCGCTGGCCGCTAGCGTGGAAAGGTCAGCCGCGCACGGTCCAGCCTGTGTGGACAGCACGGAGCGCCCGTGGCCTGGATGATCGTGGGCGATCGGGCGAACGTCCGGTGCGCCCGATTGCGAATGGGACTTGTGGCGTCGTCACCATCTGTTCGGCCGGCCCGTTCGGCATGCCGGTCAAGCGTGAGACGAACTCATATGGTCGAAGTGGCATTGCCCGAGATATGGTCCTGCCAGTAGTGGGTTGTCTTCGCGACGACCGTAATCACGTTCTTGATCTCACGATCCACGCGGAAAGCCGGTCCCGCCGGGAACCAGAGCGTCCGGTCCTCTCGCCTCACGGTGACATTCTCGACGACGATCGCGCGCACCAACCAGAGTGCCATCTCCTCGGTCGTGCATTCGAGGCCCGTCCAGCCTGGAACTGCGCTGCGGACGGTGCTTAAACCTGTGACCTGAGTGAGACCTCGCTCCAGCTCCGCGACCACCGTCTCGTACCGCTCCGGATTCGCGTTGATTGCCGCTTCGTGGACGGGTTCGAGCAACGTTCCGCGATGCGGTGCACCACCGGCAAGGGCAAGTTCACAGAATCCCGTCCACATCTGATCCCAGGCGACATTCCCCGTGTCGTCATACTGGAGCGCCGCAGCACCCATCGGTGCCGCGCTGACCGATACGCCGGGATCCTGATACCGGGGTGGCAGGATTGCCATTCCACCCGCCGCCAATCGAGGGGATGGACTGGCGACTGTCTGATCGATAAGTTCGATGGTTATGACAGCGAGCCGGGGCACCAATCTCAGCAATTGCGTTCGCACGTTACGGAGAATCTCAGTGACTTCTTCGGAGGACTCCACCGTCCTGATCAGGACGCCGGCCTCCGCATGGAGCTGATGTCCCACCCAGCGGGATCGGATCCAAGCCACTTCATCGACCCCGGAGACCTCTCCGGCATACTGCTCGATTTGATCGATGACTGCAGGGTCGACCGCATCCATCAACCGGTACCATACGCGCCGGGCGGCGTCACGAGCGATGAAGACGATCGCGACGCCGATTGCCAGCCCGACCAGCGGATCCAGGATTGGCGCACCCAAGGCCGACCCGGCGACCGCTACCAGCACGACCAGGGAGGTCAACCCATCGATCCGGGCATGCAGCCCATCCGCGACCAAGGCTTCCGAGCCAATGCGACGGCCCGTGCGGATTTGGAAAACCGCGACCGCCTCATTGCCGATGAAACCGATCACCGCCGCCGCCGCGACCCACGGCAGGTGCTCGATCGGTTCCGGGTCGAGAAGCTTTCGGAACGATTCCCAGAGGATATATCCGGCGCTGAAGACAATCGATCCCACGATGACGATGCCGGCGAGATCTTCCGCCCGTCCAAAACCATAGGTGTAGCGGCGAGTCGCGGCGCGGCCGGCGAGGTAAAACGCGGCCAGGAGCGGGACCGAGTTAAGGAAGTCTCCGAAGTTATGGACCGTATCGGCAAGCAGGGCCACGCTTCCGCTCAGGATGAAGATGACGACCTGGAGGAGGGTCGTCAGGCCCAATGCCGCGATGGCGATCCAGACCGTGCGAATCCCATCGCGGGTGGCGAAGGCCGGATCGCCTTGCAGATCAGGCTCGTTGTGGTCATGACCGTGGAGGTGGAAGACGGCGAGCAGCCAGCCCAGGATACCTCCCCGATGGCTGTGCGTGAGGTTTTCACGCTTGTTGTACAGACCCTTCATCACCAATGCCCCGTTCTGGGGAGAGCGACAGTCGATCCGGCATCGCTTGCTCTCCGCGCCCCTGCGAGTCTATGGTTCAGTCGCAACAACTTCCGCTTATTGCGACGATTTGCAGAAGGATGCTCCTGTGACGCACGAATTGCTCGGCTGGGAGAACGTCCTCAAGCGTTCAGGCCATCGCGTCACGCACCAACGGGAACTGATCATCGAGGCGATTTGCGCGGGACACGGGCATACCTCGTTCGATGACATCGTGGAACGCACTCGGGCTCGGGACACCTCGGTCGATCGCTCGACGATCTACCGAACGGTGCACCTGTTCGTTGATCTCGGCCTTGTGGTCGAAGCGAAGACCGGTGGGACGGAGACGCTGTACGAGATTCGCAAGCCGCTTCCGCATCACCATCTGGTGTGCCGGAGCTGCGGCAACGAACGGGAGGTTCCCAATCACACCATTCAGGCAACGATCGACGCGGTTTTTGCGGAGTACGGGTTCCGTGTGTCGACGGATCATCTCGTGCTGTTCGGGGTGTGTGCGGCGTGCCGGGCGCGGTGATCGAACTGTGATCCTGTCCGGACTGGACTGGTCGCCGTGGTGCTGCCGTCACCTGTTCGGGCATGCTTGGTGATATACAGATCGCACAATGGACGTCATCGAAGAAGAGGATCCGTCCCAGGCCAGGCACGATGATTTGTGGAGAGGAGCAGGGAACCCGACCATGGCGATCACGTTTGCGAGCCGGATGAGCCGGCTGGGCACGGAGACGGCGTTCGAGGTGCTGATGCGGGCCCGGGCACTCGAGGCCGAGGGCAGGGATGTCATCCACCTCGAGGTCGGTGAGCCGGACTTCGATACCCCGGACAACATCATCGAGGCGGGGGCGGCCGCCCTCCGCTCCGGCTGGACGCACTATGGTCCGGCGCCGGGCGATCCCTCGCTGCGCGAGGCGATCGTCTCCTATATCAACGGCACGCGAGGGCTGGCCTATACGCCGGAGCAGGTCGTCGTCACGCCCGGCGGCAAGCCGGTGATGTTCTTCCTGATCCTTGCCCTTCTGGAAGCGGGCGATGAGGCGATCTACCCGGATCCGGGATTCCCGATCTACCGCTCGATGATCGACTTTACCGGCGCCAGGGCCGTGCCGATCCCACTGCGCGAGGAGACGGGATTCAGCCTCGATGTCGATGAGCTGGCCGGGCTCATCAACGAACGGACGAAGCTGCTGATCATCAACAGTCCGGCCAATCCGACCGGTGGCGTGCTGGGCCGCGCTGATCTGGAGGCGATCGCCAGGCTCGCCGTCGAGCATGACCTGATCGTGATGGCGGACGAGATCTACGCCGAGCTGATCTACGAAGGGGAGCACATCTCGATCGCGACGTTCCCCGGCATGGCCGAGCGAACCGTCATCCTCGACGGCTTCTCGAAGACCTACGCGATGACGGGCTGGCGGCTCGGCTACGGCCTCTTTCCCAGCGAGCTGGCGGCGGCCGTCAGCAAGCTGATGGTGAACAGCGTCTCCTGCACATCGGTGGCAGTCCAGCAGGCCGGAATCGAAGCACTGACCGGGCCGCAGGACCGCGTGCGCGAGTTCCGCGAGGCGTTCCGGAAGCGCCGCGGGCTGGTGGTCGACGGCCTGAACGCGATCGACGGGATCTCATGCGTGAAGCCGAAAGGTGCGTTCTACGCCTTCCCGAACATCACCGGCACGGGCAGGACCAGCAAGGAGTTCGCGGATCTCCTCCTGGAGGAGTACGGTGTCGCGGCGATCGCCGGGACGTCGTTTGGCGATGCCGGCGAGGGGTACCTGCGCTTGTCGTACGCCAATTCCGAGGAGAATCTCTCCCGGGCGCTGGAGCGGATCGAGACGGCGGCGGGGGCAGTCAGGGTGTGACCGCTCGTAGCCGGAACAGGTCAGAGTAATTCGTAGGGGAGGCCCTTGTGACCTCCCGCTTCGGGCCCAGCGCCTGCTGGCTCACACGGACGTTCAATGGGTGGACCCTGAGCCGTGTCCTCGACCACGGCACGGGGCCGTCCCCTACCGAGACGGTATGTAGTGGCCGGTTTGAGGATTGTGCCGGCCACCGTCCCGGCCAGGGGCCGGCCTGTGTGTTACCGGCGGCGCGAGGTGATGCCGTACGGGTCAACTCCATGTTGACCCCGTTCCGGGGGCACGGATTTGAATGGACCGCGTCCGATCATAGGCAGTTGCGCAGCCATTGACCGGAAGCGGCCCATCAATCGCGTCGCGGTTATCGGTTATCTATGAGTCCGCCCGTACGTGTCCGTACGTGGTGGATGGCGTTCGTGTTACCGGCGGCGTGATGTGATGCTGACGACGTACCAGAAGAGCAGCGCGATCGAAGCGAAGAGCGAGAGCGCCGCCGCGACGGGCTGATCGGTCCGGTACGTCCGCATGATGTTGGACGTGTTGTAGAGGATCGATCCGGAGGCGAACGCCACCATCGCCGCCGCGAACAGGATCCCGAGGCTGAAGCCGAAGACGATGCTGGCGACGATCA
>DASYVY010000434.1:0-1537 GCA_035936535.1 Thermomicrobiales bacterium
ACCCACGTGTCGTCAGGCCCGTTCGTCGATGTCTCTCCTGGTGCCCAGGACGGAATCCGATGCCTACCGCACCGCACGAGTCGCGATCCCGATGGCGAGCGCATCCTCCACCAGCGCCACGGGCGTGTCCGGAAGGTGATAGGTGGTGGTGACATACGTCCGTGCCCAATAACCGGCAAAGGTCCCTGCCACCGCGCCGGCGGCGCCAAGGACCGCTCCGAGCGCGGTTGCCGAGGGCACGCGGTACTCGCTGCCGATCGCCGCTCCGCTGGCCGCCCCAACCGCGATCCGTCCACCGAGTGGTCCCGGCGAGATGCGGGGCGGAACGATCGGCAACTTGTCGACGAGCATCTCGCCTCCCGTGCTGACCAGCAGGATCGCGCGGGCCGCCGGCGAGCGAAAGGGGATCCATTGCCGCCACGATGCCGAGCGTGGTGCATCGGGCTGATGCCGGGCCAGTGCCCCGAGCGGAACCATCGACCGCAGCCCGGCGGCGAACCCCAGCGATACCGCCCGGATCACCAGCGACCGTGTGTCGGTTCGCTGTCCCCATCGACCAAATAGCCGTGTTCCCATAGGGTTCCAACCTCTCTCGAAAACCATTGCACCCTTTCGAGCGCGCTCGCTTCCTCTGAACGTAAGAATCGCTCCGGCACTGGCGATTGCGTTGGATCGAGGAGCGGGCGTCACGGACGGCCTCGCCGTCACCGGCGCCTGCTCGCTGCACTTTCCTTAACGCACGTTGAGAACCGGCAATTCCCCATCCCGTGATCCCATGCCCCGTGCCGGCAGGAAGCCCGCCTTCCCATCGGATGGTCGAGGCGCCGCATCCTCCCGGAATCGCAATCTTCGTCTAACGTTTTGACCTTCCCGGTGATGCAGGATGTGTCATGCGCGGCTGAGCCAGGCGGTCCATCATCTCGGGCCCGCGTTCACCGGGGTCATGTCGACCCGGCATTGGCCATCTGCCACCACCAGAGAGGGAACTCGCATGACCGGACGGATATCACGACGAACGGTTCTCGGAAACGCGGCGAAGATCGGCGCGGCTGCCGGTGCAGGGGCGTTTGCCGGTGCCGGCAAACGGAACGCGACCTCTGCCGCGCCAGCAGCGGTGCCAGCAGCGGCACCGGCATTCATCCAAAGCACGGGATCGAAGGTCCAGGTACGCTACTGGACGTCGTTCGCGACCGGCGTCAACGGTGACGCCCAGAACAAGTTGATCGCCGATTTCAACGCCGCCAATCCCGATATCGAGGTCGTTGCCGTTCCCCAGGAATCCTATGAGGCGATCGCCCAGGCCCTGATCGCCGGGCTGCAGACGGGCGACGTGCCTGATCTGGTCCTGTTTTCGGAAGCCTGGTGGTTCCGGTTCTACCTGGCGCAGGTGGTGGTGGATCTCAATACCCTGATCACCCCGGAGACCAGGGCCGAGGATTACCACCCGACGCTCTTCAAGGAATACCAGCGCAACGGCGGCCAGTACGCGATCCCGTTCGCGCGTTCGACCCCGCTGCTCTACTACAACGCCGAGATG
>DASYVY010000435.1:0-2102 GCA_035936535.1 Thermomicrobiales bacterium
ACGCGGTCAGCCAGGCGGACCAGGAACGCGACCGGCCGGCAATCGGATGATGAACTGGAAGGTGTGCACGCGTCGTCCCAGCGCGAACAGCGGCCCCCGTCCGTTGATCGGCGCGTGGTGGTTCACGTCACTATTGTCACAGTCAGTGGTATGAGAGGACACCTGCTCGAAAAGGCAGGAGCCGATCCGAATCGAAATTCCCGTTTGGGCGGGCACTGGTCCGGATGAGAGCGTGCAGCCGTTCCGGTCCTTGTCGTCCCGAAGGGCAGCCGCGACCACGTTGGCGCGTATACTTCGAGATGTATGCATCCGGTCGAGGGTGCAACCGGCTCCGGATTCCCGGTGGCGTGCGAGCAGGCGGCCATTTGCAGGAGATCAGCCGAGAGCCGAGAGAGCAATGCATTCCCGGAGATCCGCCCATGTTCCGTTGTAAAGTTTGTGGCTGGATCCACGAAGGCGCGGCGCCGCCAGATGAGTGCCCTTCCTGTGGCGCTCCGGCCGACCGCTTCCGTGCCATGGATTCCGCAGAAATCGGCATGACCGCCGGTGAGCTTGCCTCGTTCGGTGTCGCTGGGCAGGGGTACGACCAGATCGACGTTGAGGACAGCCGGCGAATCCGGCTGCTGGCGTTCGTCGATGCGTCCTTTTATTCCCCATTCACCCTCCGGCACGGAAAGCGCTATCCCATCTATACCGGTGACCCCCAGTGGTTCTCCGACAATATCCCGTGCATGACCGCGTGCCCTTCGCACACCGATATCTCCCGATACATCGCCTTTATCGCCGATGGGCGCTATGCCGACAGCTTTGAGCTGAATCGCGAGCATAATGTCTTTCCGGGGTGCCTTGGCCGGATGTGCGCGCGGCCGTGCGAGGATGCCTGCCGGCGCAAGGAGGTCGACGCCCCGATCGGCATCTGCTACCTCAAGCGTGTCGCCGCCGACTACCGTGGCGAAACGCGGCGGGACGTTGCGCCGCCCCCGAACGGCAAGACCGCCGCGATTGTCGGTGCCGGAGTGTGCGGCCTCACCGCTGCCCGTGAGCTCGCCCGCAAGGGATACGAGATTGATATCTACGAGCGCTTTCCAGTGCCGGGCGGGGTGATGTGGACGGGCGTGCCGGAATGGCGTCTGCCACGCGACGTTATCGCCGAAGAGGTGGCCCTGATCACCGATCTCGGTGTGCGGATCCACTACAACACCGAGGTCGGCAAGGACATCCAGCTTGCCGACCTCGCGCGTGACAACGACGTGGTCGTGCTCGCGGCTGGGTGCCAGACGGCCCAGGAGATGGGCGTTCCCGGCGAGGAGATGACGGGCGTCGTCTCGGGCCTCCAGTTCCTGGAGGATGCCTCGCTGGGGCAGAAGGATGTCTGGGTTGGCAGGCGGGTCATCACCGTTGGCGGTGGCTTCACCTCCATGGACTGTGTCCGGACCGTTCTCCGGCTCGGTGCCGAGCGCTCCGTCATGACCTACCGGCGAACCGTCAACGAGATCCCGGTGGAAGAGCTAGAGCTCGAGGAAGCCGAGATCGAGGGCGTCGAGATCATGTACATGGTCACGCCCACCCGGATCATCGGCGACCAGGAGGGACGCGTCCGGGCGATGGAGCTGATGAGGAACGAGCTCGGTGAGCCGGATGCGTCCGGACGCCGCCGGCCCGTGCCGGTCAAGGGGTCGGAGTTCCTGATCGAGTGCGACATGGTCATCACCGCTATCGGACAACGCCAGGACAACAGCTTTCTCGGTGACGTGTTCGAGTCGGTCGATCGCCGGGGGGTCCCCCTGCTCGACCAGAACCTCAAGACCGAGGTTGGCAACATTTGGGCAGCCGGCGATTATGTCATCAATCCGACCAACTTCATCTCGGCCATCGGCGAAGGCAAGCGTGTCGCCGAGCTGATCGATCAGGAGCTCCGGAATACACCCCCGAAACGGAAGGAGATGGAGCTCACGCGGGTACCTACCGAGTTCGTCGCCACACCGAACTCGCTTCTGTCGGAAGGTATCGCCGAGTGGTCGATGACCTCGATGAGCCGTCGCCTCGTCTGGGGTGACGATTACGCGGGCGTGGGACGCCAGGGGATGCCGATGCTGCCGGTG
>DASYVY010000436.1:0-6326 GCA_035936535.1 Thermomicrobiales bacterium
CGCTTCTGGTTAGTCATGGACCAACACTGGGGCCAACGTTGAGCAAGGCGGCGCTGGCTCCATGGCGCTTCCGCCTGGTCCGCACTCGCCAGCCAGGTTGCCGCTTCGCTACACCCAGGAACCGCGTAACGGAAGTCGAGCGCCCCGCTACCACCAGGTCGAACGGCCTGGACGCCATCCGCTCCAAGTCGCGCACCTGCACGGCCGTCACCTCGGGAGACTGTTGATCCTCCAGCACCATCACCACCAACATGTGGGAGAAGCCGTCTTGGGGAGGGCCAAGGTCCGCCCGAGCATGGGTTGCCACGGCATCCGGGGCCACCCCGGCTGTCAGCAGCGCCCGGGCACTCGCCTCCAACGCCAACAGATCGCGATCGATAAGGACCATGGAACGAGTACAAAGGGTGCCGTGCACTACGACAGGAATATGTCCCTGCCCCACACCTTGCACGACCGCGTGATCGACCGGGCCACCGAGCCCGGCGATGAGATCGAGCGCGCAATCTGTCGCGTGGTCGCGGGAGTCGTATTCCGGGAGCCCCAGCACCGGTGTCATCGTGTAGTCAAGGCCGTCCCACTGGAAGGTTCGCCTTTCACGATCGAAAACGCCTCGTGCGAACGGTGGCCCAGGGAGAGCGGGATCCGTGCTGGGCGGTCGCGTCCGCCGCGCGACGATGACGGTGTGGTCGGCAAAGGCGGTATCCCCCTCCACGAACACCGACGGGTCGGCCGCGATCGCAGCTCGCAGTGTCTCGGCGAGGGGATTGACGATGACCAAAGCCAGCAAACCGTCCGTCGCCAGCGCACCGATCGCGTCCATCGCCAAACGCTGCAGCACCGGCTGCCCGGCCTTGCCCGGCACATTCCAGAGCAGAAGCTCGACGCCCTCCGGCGGTGCGGCCTCGACCCCGAGCCCGACCCGGCAGCGAACCCCCGAGGCTCGATCCCAGCCGAGCCGCTTCGCATTCCACTCCGAGAACGCCACAGCCAACGCGTCACGGTCGATCAGGTCGATGGTCCAAGCCGGCCGCACCTGTTTCAGGGCAAGTCCCAGGATCCCGTATCCGCATCCATAATCGACGGCCGCGCCACGCTCCGGCAGGGCATCGACATCGAGGGACCGCAGGAGGAGGCGCGATCCGACGTCGACATCATGGCTGCTGAACAGGCTCTGCGATACGGCGAACGAGAGCCGCTGTCGCCGCCATTCCAGGACCACATCCTTCTTGTACCAGTGCGAGAGGTCCATCCTGGTCGCTCGTCAGGTTATCGATCGCGAGGCCGCCACCGCGCAGCCGGGAAGTGTTGCCAGATCATCTGGTCACGGCTAGCATCGTTCCCGTCCAGCGGACCGGGGCGCTACAAAGGCGGGTCTGCCTGTGCAGCGTCGTCCGATCAGCCAACGATCGCGGTCCAGGCGCGGGTCCTGCCCGGACGATCGCTGGGGCATCATACCGGGAAACGACTATCCAGCAGGAGAGACACGCTCGTGGCGAATCTGTTCAAGGTAGGTATGGTCGGCGCAGGGACGATTGGTCAGGTGCACGCCAAGGCGCTGCAGAATCTGGAGACCGCCGAATTGCTTGCGGTTGCGGAACCTCGCGAGGAGGCAGGGCGAGCGCTGGCCGATGCCAACAGCGTCAACTGGTACGCATCGTATGTCGACATGCTTGAGCAACCCGAGATCGATGTGGTTATCCTCGGCACGCCCTCCGGGCTGCACCCGGAACAAACGATCCTGGCGGCGCAGGCGGGCAAGCATGTGATCACCGAAAAACCGATGGCGATCACACGCGATGGTGCCAGCCGGATGATCGACGCAACGGACAAGGCGGGCGTCCGGCTCGCCGTGATCTTCCAAAACCGTATCTCCGCCGACGTGTTCAAAGTGAAGCGGGCGATTGAGGCAGGTCGTATCGGAACACCCCTTATCGGAACCGCTTTTGTGTACTGGAAGCGAACGCAGGACTATTACGATGCCAACGGCGGTTGGCGCGGCACCTGGGCAATGGACGGCGGTGGGGTGCTGATCAATCAGTCGATCCACATGATCGATGCGCTGCAGTGGATCATGGGCGGCGTCGAGAGCGTGCAGGCCCACACTGCTACCTTGACGCATGACATCGAGGCCGAAGACACGGCGAGTGCCAGCGTCCGCTTTATCTCCGGGGGCGTCGGCGCCATCGTTGCCACGACCTCGTCCGGCCAGGACCATCCGACCAAGATTGAGATCGTTGGCAGCGGCGGGCGTGTCGTGCTGGAAAACAACGCGGTAACGTTCTGGGACGGCGAGGGCGAGTTGTCCGACGACCTTCTCACCGAACACGACCGCGGGCTCGTTGGAGATTGGCGGGCTGGCGAAGCGTTCGGCGTTGGCCATCAGCGCCAGCTTCGCCTGATCTTCGATGCCCTTGCGTCGGGACAGGAGCCACCGTTTCCTGGCCGCGAAGCTCGCAAGGCGGTCGATGTCATCCTCGGCATCTACGAATCCGCGCAAACCGGTCGTCGCGTCGACATCCAGGGCGCGAGCTAGGGAACCTGGCAAGAACGAAAGGGATGCCTCCATGAAATACGCGGTTTTCACCGTCTCGATCCCGGAATACGAGCCGCGGGAAGCGGCCCAGAAGGTGAAGGAAGCCGGCTACGATGGTATCGAATGGCGCGTGATCGATCAGGACCCGACTCAAGGCGGAAGCGGATTCTGGGGTGGGAACAAGGCGACCATACCGTTCACCGGCTTTGAGGAAAAGGCGCCGGAATTCCGCAAGCTCACAGAGGACGCTGGACTCGAAATGCCGTCGATCGGCACCTACACGCTCTGCGATGACCCTGAGGGGGCGGACCTTGCCATGCGTGGGGCGAAGGCCCTCGGCGTTCCGCAACTGCGCATTCGCGTGCCGAATTACAACGGCACCGATCCATTCATGCCGATCTGGGACAAGGCAAGGGCGGAATACGGAGACATCGTCGATCTTGCGGCAAGGCATGAGATCAAGGCGCTCCTCGAACTGCATCACCGTTCGATCGTTCCGTCTGCAAGTGCCGCCAAGCTCTTTCTGGACGGCCTCGATCCCGCCCATGTCGGGGTAATCCACGATGCCGGCAACATGGTGCATGAGGGGTATGAGACGCATCGGCTCAGCCTCGAGCAGCTCGGACCCTACCTCGCGCACGTCCACGTCAAAAACGCACACTGGGTTCCGGTGAAGGAGGCGGACGATTCGACCATGGAGTGGAAGTGCGATTGGGCCCCGGTCCATAGCGGCATCATCGACATGCGGCAACTCTTCGCCGCGCTCCATGCGATCGGCTACGACGGATGGGTCGGCGTGGAGGACTTCAGCACGAATCGCCCGACCGACGATCGCCTCCGGGAAAATCTCGCGTATCTCAAGGGCATCGAAAGCAAATTAGCGACTTCGCAAGCCTGAAATACACTGGCCAATGTCAGAACCCGCACGCACGGTTTTCGTCCGGGCCAGTAAGCATCAACCGAACAAGCTCGCTCCGTAAATGGCAGATGGCTATCGGTGTGTCTGCCCAACATCTCCACATGGCCCGTTTTGGATGGGTTCACTCCTGCCGGTCTTACGCGCGATGTGATGATCTGTGCGTGGATCACCGGATAGGCGAACGGCCCCGGTGGCAATGCCACCGGGGCCGTTCGCGTCCGTACCGGAGTCCGTAGGTCGAGAGCGACCGTCTACTCCTCGTCGACGGTCTCGTTCTCAACGTCGGCCGTGTTCATGTTTCCGATGTCTTCCGGCGCGGCACCGTCGTACTCCGCGCCGTCAGCCGGGCCGTCGAAGTCCAGTCCGCCTTCCGGGCTATCCAGGACCGCGGTGGCCGGGAGGTGTCCGCCCGCCATCAGCTCGGCGTAGTCCTCCTCCTCGGCCGGCTCCACCGTCTGGGTCCGCCCGGCGCTCACTGCCGCCAGGGTCTGATCGGCCAGCTCGGTGTCCTCGCGGATCCCGTCCTGGACACCGAACCCGGAACCTGCCGGGATCAGCTTGCCGATGATCACGTTTTCCTTGAGTCCCCGCAGGTGATCGACCTTGCCGTTGATGGCGGCCTCGGTCAGCACCCGTGTCGTCTCCTGGAACGACGCCGCGGAGAGGAAGGAATCCGTCTCCAACGATGCCTTGGTGATCCCGAGCAGGAGCGAGATGGCCGTCGCCGGTTCTCCACCCTGGGCGAGCACTTCGTTGTTCTTGTTGTTGAACTCGAAGCGATCCACCGTGTCACCTTCCAGCAGGTCGGTGTCACCCGGGAACTGGATCTGCACCTTCCGGAGCATCTGGCGACAGATCACCTCGATGTGCTTGTCGTTGGTGTTCACGCCCTGGGAGCGATACACCTTCTGCACTTCGTCGATGATGTAGCGCTGCGCCTCATCCGGACCAAGCGTGTGCAGGATCTGGTGAGGATCCTTGTGGCCGTATGTCAGCTGTCGGCCGGACGCGACCTCTTCGCCGTCCTCAACCAGCAACTGGTCACCCACATTGATCCCGTGTTCCTCGCGCTCGTTGCTCTCGTTCCGGACATAGACCGTCCGGCCATCCAGGAAGAACGTTCCGGTCAGCTCGGCGATCATCTTCTCGCCGTTCGGGCCGTGGGCGATGACGGTCTTCTTGTTCTCGACCGGCGATCCCTCCGGAATCGCGACCTCGTACCCTTCCGGGAGCAAGGCCCGCCACGACTCGTGCTCGATCGAGCTGATGACCAGCAACCGGCCGGCTTCGGTCTGCTCGACGGTGACCGTGCCCGGCTTGTTGGCCAAAAGCGCGGCACCCTTGGGCTGGCGGCCCTCGAACAGTTCCTCAACCCGCGGTAGACCGGTCGTGATGTCGGCACGCGCCACACCACCGGAGTGGAAGGTGCGCATCGTCAGCTGCGTTCCCGGCTCGCCGATCGATTGAGCGGCGATGATGCCGACGGCCTCGCCGAACTGGACGAGTTCTCCGCTGGCGAGGTTGCGGCCGTAGCACTGCCGGCAGACACCATGGCCTGCCTCGCACGCCATGACGGTCCGGACATTCACCTTGTCGATTCCGGCATTGATGACTTCGCTGACCAGGTCGCGGGTCTCGCCGTCCTCCTCGACGTGATACTCATCGAGCTCCATGCCCCGGGTAGCGATGATCTCTCCGGTCTCCGGATGCACGACGTCCCCGGCGAGGATGCGACCGGTGATCCGGGCGCGATACTCCTCCTCCGAGATCGGCTTGCCATCGGAGTCGTACTTGCTCGCCCAGATTCCTTGCTCGGTGCCACAGTCCTCGATCGTGATGATCACGTCCTGCGCCACGTCAACCAGGCGGCGAGTCAAATATCCGGAGTCTGCGGTCCGCAGCGCGGTATCCGCCAGGCCCTTGCGGGCACCGTGCGTCGAGAGGAAGTACTCGAGCACCGTCAGACCTTCGCGGAAGTTCGACTTGATCGGGACATCGATGATCTTTCCTTGCGGATCGAGCACCAGTCCCCGCATGCCAGCCATCTGGCTGATCTGGTTCATGTTTCCCTTCGCGCCGGAGTCCGCCATCATGTAGACAGCATTCTGTCCACGAAGCCGGTTCTCGACATCGACGGTCAACTCGTCACGCGCGTCGTTCCAGATCGTTTCGAGCTCGCGCAGCCGCTCGTCCTCGGTCACGAGACCGCGACGATACTGCCGCTCGATGTCCGACGCCAAGCCTTCCGCCCGACCAACGATCTCCGGCTTGGTCTCCGACATGGTCACGTCGGAAAGGGCAAAAGTCAGTCCACCCTTGGTGGAGAACTGGAAGCCGAGCTTCTTGATCTCGTTGACCACCGCCGCCGTATCCTGCGGGTCACTGAAGGTCCGGTAGCAGTCGGCGACCACCCGCCGGAGCTGCTTGCGGCCCATCGTCTCGTTGTAGTACTTGCCGAGCGAGGCCGGGAGCACCTGGTTCAGGAGCGCCCGCCCGACGGTCGTCGTGATCCGCTTGACCTCTCCGCCGTCGCGATCCGTCCGGACGACGATCTGCGCCTGGATATCGACGATGCCGGAGTCGTAGGCCAGCTTGACCTCTTCCAGCGACGAGAAGACCTTGCCCCATCCGCGGGGAACGGTTCCGTTCGCCAGATCCTCTTCGTAGTTGCGCTCGCTCGTGATGTAGTACACCCCGAGCACGATGTCCTGCGTCGGCGAGACGATCGGATCTCCGCTGGACGGCGAGAGCAGGTTTCGCACGGAGAGCATCCGCTCCCGGGCTTCCGCCTGCGCGGCCTTGGACAGCGGCACGTGCACCGCCATCTGGTCACCGTCGAAGTCAGCGTTGAACGCCGTGGTCACCAGCGGGTGA
>DASYVY010000437.1:0-2730 GCA_035936535.1 Thermomicrobiales bacterium
AGCGTTCAAGAACAAAAGGAAGGAGACGATGAGAAAAAGCGAGGGTTGACATGAGATACCTACTCCAAACTCGGGATGTCATTTCGACATCGACACAGCCACGCGATCCGCGAAGGTCGGGCGAACGGCCCCGGATGGTCGGTCGGATCACGATTCGATTGATGGTGTGGTGTCGAGATGACTCGAAGGAGCTTGGTAGCCAGAAATCTGGCGCAACCGACGACAGCCACACACCTCGTCACGCAGTTCCCGTGCGATTCGAGAGCGTTGTGGCACACATGCCGCCACGTTGCTCTCCACGGCTCGCTGGCCGCTACCCATACCCACTGGCCGCAACCAGGCGACCATCGAACTCATCCGCGTCCGGACAATCCGGTCCGGAGGCTGAAGCGACGTTGGGACGTCGTCCCGCCTTGCCTGGCAAACTGAGTTCGGTTTCCTGATGGGGAGGTTCTGACGCATTCCCGTTCGGGGGAGCGGCCACGTCGCGCGGCATCCACAGGCGCCAGATTGGAGAAAACCAGAGGAACTTGTTTGGGGTTGATCCCAAGTGACAAGTACAAGTATAGCGGAAGGCCGCCTCCGCGTCGACCCGCGGGCACCGCTCTGAGCGGCGGACTTCCGTAGGGATCGGCTCCATCTCGACCCGTCGTGCCCGGCGGTGCGCGGCTTTCCCCAGAGCGAGAGCAGGTCAGCACATCTCAGACGACGTTCGATTGAGCGCTCGCCCCACCGGAAATGCAGGGTGGGCCAGAATCGACCGGGACGGACACCTTCCCCAGGAGAGTGTGGTCGATTCGTGTGTCCGCCCGTGGGTCCGCCAGAGAACCACTCAACGTTAGCCAATCCTTATGCGGAGTCCGTATGAAGCAATCAGATCGGGCCATCTGTGACCGCGGAACCCCTTCTCCACCGGCGTTCTCACCGCAGGGAGGAGCCTGTCCAAGCTCCGGTCCAGCTGCTGGAATGACAGGGCCGGGACACTTGGCGTGGCCACCGCCGGCAGCGGAAGCGATCCCGTCACCGAGCGCCCCCGATCAATCGTCCCGAACCATGAAGTCGTCGAGCAGCACCCGCGGAATGCGAACCGGACGTCCGCCGGAAACATACGTGAACGCCCATGCCGTCCGGGCCGTCACCACGACCTCACCCTCCGAGCGAGATATATAGGAAGCATCAACCAGTCGATCGGGAGGAAGCGATCCCGGGGACGCCTCGATCCGCCGGATCTGGTAGGCGCGCATCGCCCGGGCCCCAGCGAGGGACTCGGGCCAGGTCAGGATCTCCAGCACATCATTCTCGAAGGCCGGCCGCAGGAAGTCGATCTCATGGCAGCGTGCCACGAACACGGCGCCGAACTCGCCCTGTAACCGCGATGCCGGCCAGTTCATTGCCGCCGCGTGGTCGATTGCCGCCTGCTCCAGGTACCCCAGATACACCGCGTTGTTGACGTGCCCAAGAGGATCGCAGTCGTGAAACCGAACACGCACGTGCGCGACGAACGCGGTCCGGATTTTGATCGTCATCCGCCATGCCGTCGTTCTTCGAGACCGAAGATGCGGCGAAGGATAGCGATTGTCGAAGCGTAGGTGGAGTCCATCCCATAGAATGAGAGGCCGCGCGCCCCGAGCGTGTGGGCACGGGTGTACGGCGTGTCCGACGCATAGTGGATGATGCCGAGGTCGAGATGATCGGACAACGGCGCCAGGTTGATCGCCTGATCGGACGGATGCCGCTCAAGGTAGACGTCTTCGTAAATCGCGCTCAGGAAGGGCCCCGCCTCCATCTCGACGACCGTGTAGTTCTCGCGGTAGTAGAAGTCGAGATACCCTTCGTTCTGGAGGAACGTGCCCTTGACGGTGACGGCTTTCTGGTTGTCCAGGGCGGCGCCGAAGATCAGGTATGGCGCGACGGATTCGTAGCCGAAGCTGTTCTCGAACCAGTACGTGTTCCCGGAATGCTCGTCATGAACGACGTTGGACATCATGATGTCCCCAATCCGCCCGTTGAGCGTTGCGGCCTTGCCGAGCACGTAGATGCCACGAAGTTGATCGGTCGAGACACCTACCTGGGACATGATGTGGTACGCCGCCATCCCGAGTGGGTAGTTGATGTTGATGATCAGGGCGTCCGAGCGGCGCGGGTCGAAGCCCTCGAGTCGTGAGTCGAACGCCGTGGGATCGAGTGCCGAAAGGTCGATGACCTGAACGCCGACATCGACCGCCCCGCTCGGCTCGAAGTGCATGATGCCGACCGCTTCCTCCTCGCGGTAGCGAATCGCCCGTTCCACCGCCTTGTCCAGCCCGTAGAAATAGGGACGAGCGGCGAAGTAGAGCAAATTCTCCATCGAGGATCGCACATCGCCGGATTCGATTTTCTCCAGCTCCGGCAACATCTCGGGATGCCCGCTGTCGCGAATGTATTGCTTGAGCTCGCTTTCGCGACGCCCGACCACGCCTGAAAGGGTATTCACGATGCTGTGGGTATTGGACGAGACAAAGTACACCGGACGATCGCGCAGCGATTTGTCCGAGATACGCGACTGGACCGGCCGCCACCAGGACTGCACAGACCGTCCATACCCGAGATACGTCCCCCCGAGCATCCGCAAGTCGATCCGCTTTCGTTCCCGGGCGATGGCAGCGAGGTTGGTCCAGAGCTGGTCACCCCAGACCGCCACGAGGCGATTCCAGTCGTTCTCATCGATCAGCAGCGATTCCCGGATCGCCC
>DASYVY010000438.1:0-4899 GCA_035936535.1 Thermomicrobiales bacterium
GGCTACCGCTCGATCCTCGTCACCAACTACATTGGCGAAGCGTTGGCGTTTCTGGTTGGCGGTCTGGTCGCCGCGTTGATCTTCCTGGTGAACGTCCGGATCTCACTTCGCAATACCAGGGATCAGCGGACCCTTCATGAAGGCACGCTCGGTCGGGTCAGCAATCGGATCCTCCAGCTCGCCGGATTCGCCGCGAGCGCGGTGATCTTCTTCATCAGCGGGTCGATCAGCTCATCATTCTGGCGCGACGTCCTGCTGGCCCTGCGGGCCGAACCGTTCGGTGTCGAGGCTCCGACATTCGGCAGGGCCGTCGGCTTCTACATCTTCACGCTCCCGGTCCTGCAGGGTATCCAGTCCGGATTGATAGCGATCGTGGCCGTGACGATGATCGGGGCGGCGGTCGTCTACCTGATCCGGCTCGGGGTTCGGTTCGGATCCTGGGGGGCTGTGCCCTGGGTTGCGCTGCGACACCTGAGCGGGCTGGTTGCCGGGCTGCTGCTGTTGATTGCGCTCGGGTACGTACTGCGGAACTTCAATCTGGTGTACTCGACCCGGGGCGTCGTTGTCGGGCCGGGCTTCACGGATGTCAACATCGTGCGGCCCCTGAACTGGCTGATGGCGCTGGCGTCCGCAGCGACCGCGATCGGGCTGCTGTCCGGGGTGGTCCTTCGGAACCCGAAATGGCTGGGCGGGCTTCTTGGCGGCTGGTTCGTGCTGGCCGTGATCGTGACGCCCCTGCTGCCGGTCCTCGTTCAGCGGACCGTCGTCGAGCCCAACGAATTCTCCCGGGAGCAGCAGTACATTGGTCGCAACATCGACATGACCCGCACCGCATACGGGCTCAATGAGGTAGAGGTTCAGGAGTTGACCGGGCAGGACGTGATTGACCCGGCTACCTTGCCGGTCGATCAGCCGCCGCTTAGCAACGTCCGGATCTGGGACTACCGCGTCGTAAGCCCGATCTACCAGCAGCTTCAGACCTTTGTCCCGTACTACGAGTTCGCCGACGTCGATGTCGAACGTTACACGATCGACGGGCAGTCGGTGCAGGTGCTCGTCTCCGCCCGCGAGCTCAACATTGAGGGGTTGCAGGAGAACGCTCGCACCTGGACCAACCGCCACCTGGCCTACACCCATGGATACGGGGTCGTCGTCAGTCCAGTTAGCGAGGTGTCGTCCGATGGATGGCCGGAGCTGATGGTGCGGGACATCCCTCCATCAGGTCCGGCGGAGCTGCAGGTAGTTCGACCTGAGATCTATTTCGGAGAGCTCCCGCAGGATTGGATCATCGTCAACAGCGACCAGCCGGAGTTTACTGGCATCAACGAGGCGGGCGAGAGCGCCGGTGGCGGGTTCGAGGGCGAGCCCGTCGGATCGATCTCGCTCGGCAATCCGCTGACGCGGGGCCTGGCGGCGCTGACGCTCGGGGATCGGAACGTGTTCATCAGCGGGCAGCTCAACAGCGAATCCCGGCTCGTCCAGACGCGCTCCGTGGTCGACCGCGCCCAGCGCATCGCGCCCTTCTTTGACTACGATGAGGACCCCTATCTCGTGATCGCGGACGGGCGGCTGGTCTGGATCATCGACGGCTACACATCGAGCTCGCGGTTCCCGCAAGCGACCCAGTATGGCGAGGTGAACTACCAGCGGAACAGCGTCAAGGTGGTTGTCGATGCGTACGACGGGACGACGACCTTCTATCGCACCGGTAACGCGGACCCGATCGCCGACGCCTATGGTGATATCTATGGAAACCTGCTAACCCCGATCGCGGAAGCCCCGGCATCGATCTCCGCGCACTTCCGGTATCCGGAACAGCAGTTCGACCTGCAGTCGTCCGTCTGGTCGACGTATCACGTCGATGATCCCCGCTCCTTCTACGACGGCGACGACCGGTGGACGGTCGCCGAAGAAGAGCTTGATGGCAACGTGCAGCGGATGGAGCCGTTTTTCGTCAACCAGACGCTTCCGAACGAATCCGCAACAGAGTTCGCGCTGACCATCCCGTTCACGCCCGGTGGTGGGCAGACGCGACAGAACATGACGGCCTGGTTCGCCGGCACGGCCGACGAGCAGGGGACGACCCGCCTGCGCCAGTACCGGTATCCCCGTCAGGTGACGGTGTTCGGCCCCCGCCAGATCGAGGCCCAGATCAACCAGGATCCCGACATTTCGCAGCAGATCACGCTCTGGAACCAGAGCGGCACCGAGGTCATTCGCGGCAACATGCTGGTCATCCCGATCAACGATGCGATGCTCTACGTGCAACCGCTCTATCTGCAGGCACGGCAATCGACGGCGGCGGCTCCCAAGCTGGTGCGCGTGATCGCCGCTTCCAACGAACGGGTCGTGATGCGTCCGACCCTGCCGGAGGCCATCGCCGCCCTTGGCAATCCCCAGGCGGCGGCGGTTGACCAGATCGAGGCCGCCCCAGCGGATCTTGCCGAGGCGCCGGCTCCCGATGCCCCAGTGAACCAGCCGGCCCCCACCGCGCCGGACGCAGACGTCTCCGGCGAAAACGCCGCCGCGCTACCGGGGATGACGCAGCAACAGCTCGCCGATGAAGCGCTGGCTGCCTATCAGCGGGGTCAGAGCGCCCTTGCGACTGGCGACTGGGCGACTTACGGGCGGGAGCAGGAGCGACTGCAGCAGCTCTTGGAGCAACTTTCGGGAGAAGGGGCTGTGCCGGTCGCCACTCCGGCACCATCCGGCTAGAGCGAAGCCGTCTCGACGCGCCTCTGTGACTGTTAGCGGCTGCCGAAGATGGCCCGGCCCAGCCGCAGATGCGTCGCGCCTTCCGCCACCGCGATCGCATAGTCGTTGCTCATCCCCATCGACAGGGTCGGGAGCGGCACTTCCGCCGAGCTTTCCAGCCGGTCGCGCAGCTCCCGCAAACCGCGGAATGCTGGCCGGGCGTCCTCGGCATCGGCGACGAGCGGTGCGATCGTCATCAGGCCGTCGCAACGAAGGTGATGAGAGGCGAGGATGGCATCGAGGACGGAGGCAGCTTCCTCCGGGGCGCAACCCGATTTCTGCGCCTCCCGGGCAACGTTGACCTGGATCAGCACTGGCAGCATGATGTCGATCCGCGCCGCCTCCCGCTCCAGGGCATCGACCAGCGAGATCCGGTCGACCGTCTCGACGCAAGCAAACACCTGTGCCGCGTGACGTGCCTTGTTGGACTGGAGCTGGCCGATCAGGCGCACCGAGCATCCCTCAGGCAGCGGAGCGGCGAACTTCTGACGGGCCTCCTGCACGCGATTCTCGCCGAACGTGGTGAGTCCTTGGGCGATCGCGACATCGACGGCGGCACGGGAGAAGGTTTTGGAGACCGCGACGATGGTCAACGCCTGAGCGGATCGACCGCTCGTGAATACCGCTGCCTCGATGCGGGATCGGACGTCGACGATCCGCGTCCGCATCGCTTCGGTGTCCACCTCGTCGACCGGTGATTGGCTGATCATTCGGATGGGCTCGCCAGCGCGATCAGCCCGCCTTCACGACCGGCCCCAGGACCGTGTCCGCGGTGCGAGAACCAGGAATCCTTCGAGCATTTGGTGCAGATATCCGAGACCTCGATGTGGTCGGGGGTCAGCCCGGCCCGCATCAGAAGCAGCGTGTTGGCCCGGGAGCCGTCGAAATGGTCCTTCGGACCGGGGTGCGCCACCGCAAGCTCCGCCAGGGGACCGAGGTCGCGCGCCTGATCTCTCCAGGCCGCGATCACCTCGTCACCCACTTCGTTGCAGCAGACACCGATCGCCGGTCCCGGGTACGCCAGGAGCTTCGCCGGCTCGCTGCCGAACGCCCGCTCCATGGCTTGCACAGCAGCACCGGCAACATCCGCAACGGTGCCACGCCATCCGGCATGAACGGCCGCGACCGCCGGCCGCTCGGGATCGACGATCAGGATGGGCTGGCAATCGGCATGGAGCGTCATCAGGACGACATCCGGGGAGTCCGTGATCAGCGCATCGGCAACTCCGGCGTGCGTGGAGTTCGGTGTGGCACCCGAGCCGGCATGTTGGGCGGTCACCCGCAGAACGTCCCGCCCATGGACCTGGCCCATCGTCACGATCCGGTGCGGGTCGACGCCGATGCCCCGGCACCAGATCTGGCGCATCTCCCAGGCGTCCGCCTTGTCGCGCGGCGAGCCATATCCTACGTTGCCGTCCGCCACGCCCAGGCCCGGAACGCGGTAGGTTAATCCGTGGACGACGCCCGGGACCCCGGACAGCATCCCGGACCGAAGTGGACCCGGGTCGGGAACGGGCAGGGTACTTGCCACATCGCGGGAAACCGGGTCATTCATGGCTCATCCTCTTCCCGCGCGACATCGATGATGATCTGGTCCACGATCCGTTCCACTGGGGCATGGTCATCGGTGAAGACCCTCGTCACCTCGGTCACTTCGCGCACGTTCCCCGTCGCGAGACTCGATTCGCCGACGGTCCTGACGAGCGAGCCTGGGGGCTGTGCCTCAACCGACTCCGCAAAATTCGCGAGTCGCGTCGGGGAGTTCGTCGCGACGATGATGCTGTTGGTATACCGCTCCGTATCGATGATGTACACGTTCGGGAATACATCCTTCATCGTCGAGCCGATGACATCGACCAGCCGGTAATCGGTGTCGGTCCGCCCGACATTGATCACGGCGACACCCTCCGGGGTGAGCCGCTCGGAGACCTCCTGGAAGAACTCCCGGGTTGTGAGCTGAAACGGAATGTACGGCTGCTTGTAGGCATCGACGCCAATCAGATCGTATCGCCTATCGGTTGTGCGCAGGGCATACCGCCCGTCCTCGACGATGACGTTCAGATTGGGCTCGTTCATGGCGAAGTATTCGCGTCCGACCTGGGCGATCTCCGGGTCGATCTCGACGCCGTCGATCGGGATCGGCCC
>DASYVY010000439.1:0-2841 GCA_035936535.1 Thermomicrobiales bacterium
GGTCACGGCCGGCACCTGCCCGCACTACCTCGCCCTCAGCCTGGAGGACCTCGACCACCTGGCGGGGTTCGGGCGAACCGCCCCGGCCCTGCGTGTCCAGGACGAGATCGATCAGCTCTGGGGATCGGTGCTGGACGAGACGGTCGACCTGATCTGCTCCGACCACACCGCCGCGACCATTCCCGCCAAGTCGCAAGGGGACCGGGACATCTTCGCGGCGCCGATCGGCGTTCCGGGCGTACAGACGCTGCTGCCGGTGGCCTGGGACGAGGCCGTCAACAAGCGCGGCATGAGCCGGCAGCAGTTCGTGCGGCAGATTACGACCAACCCGGCGCAGATCTTCAGGCTGGCCCCACGCAAGGGCACGATCCGGATCGGCGCCGATGCCGATCTCGTGCTGTTCGACCCGGATGGTGTCTGGACGGTGCAGGGCAACGAGATGCTGGACCGGCAGAAGTGGACGCCGTTCGAGGGCCGGTCCGTGCGCGGGCTGGTCGTTCGCACGCTCCGCCGAGGCGAGACACTCTACGATGTCGAGCGGCATGACGACACACCGCTGGCCAGGCCGGGCAGCGGCATCTTCCTCAAGCGTGGCTACGGAGAATCACCGGCGCGTTGACCCCGGCTCCCCGGTGAAAAACCTCGATCGAGACGACGCGCGGTGCCCAGCATCCGAAGTTGCCTCAGGAAGCAGCGCGTCGCCAAGCGCTGGTGCCCAGGCGCCCGGGTCAGGCGCGCGGCCGGTGCCCAGGGTGTCCCATTGACTGGTGACTATGGAAATCCATCCCCCGTCCCGGCGGACCCCGCACATCGCCTCTTGACACCAGCCCTTCGCGCCGGTATGTATAACTCGTATGTTTTGAAAGGATGTGGTTATGCATGACCGGTGACCAACTCAGCGCGGTATTCGGCGCGCTCGCCGATCCAACCCGTCGCGCGATTCTCACGCGGCTCGCGCAGGGTGACGCCAACGTCTCGGAACTGGCCGCGCCATTCAGGATGTCGCAGCCGGCGATCTCGCGGCATCTCAAGGTGCTCGAAGGGGCTGGACTGATCTCGCGCAGCCGCCGGGCGACCGCCCGCCTCAGTCACCTCGAAGCGGAGCCGCTGCGGGAGGCGACGGCGTGGCTGGCGACGTACCAGGCGTACTGGGACGAGAGCCACGAGCGGCTGGACGGCCTTCTCGCCGCCCTGGAGGCGGACCAGGAGGAATAGCGCATTCGCGCCATGGAGAAACGGAGCACGACATGGGAACGACGCAGATCATCGCCGAACCGGGGACCCAGCAGATCGAGATCATCCGCGAGTTCGACGCAGCGAGAGAGCTGGTCTTCCGTGCCCACACCGAGCCGGACCTGCTCGTGCAATGGCTGGGACCGCGCGGACTGACGATGCACGTCGACCACTTCGAGGCCCGCAACGGGGGTACCTGGCGGTACACGCACCGTGATGCGAATGGAACCGAGTATGGCTTCCACGGCGTGTTCCACGGCACGCCCTCCGTGGACCGCATCGTCCAGACATTCGAGTTCGAAGGGGCACCGGGGCATGTCTCGCTGGAGAGCCTGACCCTGGAGGAGATCGACGGACGAACCCGCCTCCATGCCCTCTCGGTGTTCCAGTCGGTGACCGCGCGTGACGCCATGATCGAATCCGGAATGGAGGGTGGAGTCAAGGAGGGGTATGAGCGTCTGGACGAACTGATCGCGTCTCGTCGCGGTCAGGTGAGCTCCCCGCGGACACCGGGGATGAACCGATGACCGAGCGCCAGCCCATTGAGGTTACGAACCTCGACAGCTACGGATTGCCAGAGCTGCCGTGGAGCAGACCGCGCGACCTGCTCGCTACCAGCACGCCAACGTCCGACGTCCCGTTTTTCCTCGGCACGGTCCGTCCGGACGGCCAAGCGCCGCCGGAATCGGCGCAGCGTGGATCGACGGCGACATCTACTTCACGAGCGGCCCCGGGACGCGCAAGTCGGGGAACCTGGCGGCGAACCCGGGGTGCACGATCCCCGTCCGGCTGCCAACGGTGGACCTCGTGATCGAAGGCAAAGCGATCATCGCCACCGATGCAGCGATGCTGCAGCAGGCGGCCAAGCGGTATCGCGACAGCGGGTGATCCGCCAGGTGGTACGGTGCCCGTTCCGATGAAGTGATCCGGCGGCTCCGGCCGGTGTCTCCGAGGGGGCAGCTTCAGCGCTGGCCTACGGCCCCACGGTGAACCCGCTTCGTGAAGTCGCCGTCGTCAACCGACCCACAAAAGAAGGAAGGAAGACACATGATGGAATGGAAGCTTGAGGTGGTGTCGATTCCCGTAGCTGACGCGGACCGGGCCAAGCACTTCTATGCCGAACAGTTGGGGTTCGTCGTCGATCTGGACACCCCCATCAGCGACGACATCCGGCTCGTCCAGCTGACCCCGCCCGGATCGGGCTGCTCGATTCACCTGAACTCCGGGCTCCGGAAAATGCCGCCAGGGATGCTGGAGGGCTTGGTGCTGATGGTCGCTGACATCGCCGCGGCGCGGGAGCATCTGGTCGCAGGAGGGGTCGACGTTAGCCCGGTCCGGCATATGGAGGCTGGAGAGTGGGTAGATGGGCCAGGTGGGGACTGGAACTCGTTCATGTTCTTCAGCGACCCCGATGGCAATGCCTGGACCGTGCAGGAGCGCCCGTCATCTGGCTGATGTCGCGGGGACATCTCGCGCTCCATCACATTCTGGAGGGAATACATGGCCATGGGCATGGTCGGACTCGACAAGTCGATGTCGCTGGACGGGTACATTACCGGACCACACCCCGGACCGGAAAATCCGTTGGGCGAAGGCGGAGACCGGATC
>DASYVY010000440.1:0-3894 GCA_035936535.1 Thermomicrobiales bacterium
CCTGAGCGAATCCGGCGATCTCCGCCGTCGTTTCCCCTTTCATTCTCAAGCCGGTGACGAGTGCACCGATCTGCGCCCCGGTGACCTGGCCCGTCATGATGGCGTCCATGGCGGCAGTGGCTTCGGCACGGCTGAGCTCCCGCCCCTCCACTACTGTGCGGATCGCGTCCTTGATGTCGAAGCGTGTCTCGTTCAGGTTGCTCATCAGTACCCGACCGCCAGCTTCTCGGGATCGGTGGCTGGAATCGTCCCGCACATTCGGAGGAAGTTCGCCAGCAGGTCATCGCCAGCGGTCGTCAGGATCGACTCCGGATGAAATTGCACTCCCTCGACCACCTTCTCACGATGCCGCACGCCCATTACCACCCCGTCATCCGATGTTGCGGTGACCGTGAACTCGGATGGTATCGTCGCCGGATCGATGATCAGCGAGTGGTATCGGGTAGCGACAAACGGATTGGGCAAGCCTGCGTACACCCCCAGCCCGTCGTGCCGGATCAGGGATGTCTTGCCGTGGCGCAACTCCGGCGCGTGGACGATCGTGGCGCCAAAGGCCGCGCCGATGGATTGATGCCCCAGGCATACCCCCAGGATCGGTTTCCTGCCGGCTAGGCGATCGACCAGATCGACCGACACCCCGGCCTCCGTCGGCGTACACGGGCCTGGCGAGATCACGATGCCGTCGATCTGATCCAGCCGCCGCTCGATCTCCGCGACCGTCAGTGAGTCGTTCCGTACCACTTCGACATCCGCTCCCAGGCCGGCGATCGCCTGGTAGAGATTGAAGGTGAACGAGTCATAGTTGTCGATCAGCAGAATCATCCTTGACCGTTCCTTCCCATCGACCGCATCTCCGATGCTTCGATCTCCTCGGCGCGTTCAATCGCTCGAACCAGCGCGCGCATCTTGTGCAGGCTCTCCTCGTACTCCGTATCCGGGTCACTGTCGGCGACAACGCCGCCTCCCGCCTGAAGCGACGCTACGCCATCCCGCACCACCATGGTCCGGAGGGCGATCGCGGTGTCCATACCGCCCGCGAAGTCGAAGTACCCGACCGCTCCGGAATAGACCCCTCGTCGATCCGATTCGAGCTCGGCGATGATCTCCATCGCCCGGATCTTCGGTGCCCCGGAAACCGTCCCCGCCGGGAAGCATGACCGGAGGGCGTCGAAACCGGTGAGCCCGTCCTGGAGGTCGCCTTCGACATGGCTCACGATATGCATGACGTGCGAGAATCGCTCGATCTCCATCAGCTTTGGAACCCGCACCGAACCGGGCCGTGAGACGCGGCCGACATCGTTGCGTCCCAGATCGACGAGCATGATGTGCTCCGCAAGCTCCTTCTCGTCGGCAAGGAGGTCGATCGCGTTCTGCGCGTCTTCGGCGTTGGTCGCGCCTCGGGGCCGCGTCCCGGCGATCGGGTGGTTGGTGACCACTCCCTCTTCCAGACGGGTCAGGAGCTCCGGGGACGCGCCAACGATCTGGTGATCGCCGAAGTCGAGGAAAAACATGTATGGGGACGGGTTTACCATTCGGAGTGCGCGATACAGGGTGAACGGGTGCGCCTGGGTGGCGATATCCACCCGCTGCGACGGCACGACCTGGAAGATGTCGCCCTCGGTGATGTAGTGCTTGGATCGCTCGACCATCTGCCGGTACCTGTCCCGGCTCGTATTGGGACGGCGCCGCGCTTCCACGGGCTTCCGGTGCTGTTGAGGCGACATCGCATACGGCGGCGTCGTGCCATCGAGCTTGTCAGTCAATTTGTCGATGCGATCAACCGCCGCGGCGTATGCGTTCTCGATCGGCGCATCGGCATCGATGGACACATGCGCGACGATCTTCATCGTCCGCTCCAGATGGTCGAAGACCACCAGCGTATCCGCGAGGTGGAAGCGAGCCTCGGGCAAGCCAAGACCCGGTCCGTCCGCCAGCCCTACCCTCGGCTCGAACTTCGCAATCGCATCGTAGGTGAGATACCCCACCGCTCCACCCGTGAACCTGGGAAGTCCCGGAGCGGGTGCCGCTCGATACCCATCGAGAACTCCCTGCAACGCCGCGAGCGGGTCCGTGTAAGGGATGACACGAGAGTCTGCCCCAGTCTCGGTCCGGCAACGAGCGCCATCCATCGTGACCGAGGCAAGGATGTCCATCCCGATAAATGAGTATCTCGCGATCCGAATCCCGCCTTCGACAGACTCCAGCACAAACCCCGGCTCTGTCGCCCCATTGGTGACCTTGAGGTACACCGAGACGGGGGTCTCAAGATCGGCGAGGATCTCCCGGTAGATCGGGACGGTCCGGATGGAGGGATCCAAACCTCCGATCATCGCCTGTACGTCCTCGAGGGAGGGGCGTACATCCCGTGCCGCGGCCAGTTCAATCGTGGAACGCCCCATGGTCATCAACGTCATCCTTCACTTTCGGACAGCTTCGCTTCGACACAGCAAAAAAACCCCCATCCCGGAAAGGGACGGAGGCTGTTGGCCAGTCCGCGGTGCCACCCTCATTGGCGATCCACCGATCGCCCACTCAACCATACGGGGACGCGCCGTGATGGCACGTTCCGATATGAGGCTCCCGCTAACGGGGGAGACACCGTTGCCGTCTACCGCGTGTTGCCACGTTTGGGGGCACAGCTCCCGGATCCATTCCCTGTCAGCGTCACGCCAGGCTTCCACCCTCCCTGGCTCGCTCTGATCTGCTTGGACGACAGGTACTCGTTCCGATCGATGCTGTTCGACTTCTTCTGTTGCGCCGACGATACGGCACGCGGCGCGCGCATGTCAAGTTATGGCACCGGCCCTGGTGACAACGTTGGCCATCAACCCCTCGCTCAACCGCCGGTCGCGGTTCCCAGGCCCTCGGAGGCGCGGCGTCGTGGATCAGTGTGCGAAACTCGGCGGCGTAACGCTGCCATCCAAGCCATGAGAACGTGGGGAGAACGCATGAAAGACCACCAGCGGGCGGTACTGAGGACCTTGCTCTCAACTCCTGGTCCGTCCGGATTCGAACAGGCTACCTCCAGGGTCTGGCGCGAGGAAGCCGGCACCTTCGCTCAACACGTCGACCACGACGTCCTGGGCAATTCGTATGCGTTTCTCAACAGGGAACGGTCTCCGCTGGTCGTTATCGAGGGACACATCGACGAGATCGGGTTCATCATCACCTACATCGACGATGACGGGTTTGTCTGGTTTGACAAGATCGGTGGTTGGGACGATCAGGTGATCGTCGGACAGCGGGTGTCGATCACAACCGCCTCGGGCACGGTTGCCGGAGTCATTGGGAAAAAGGCAGCGCACCTGCTCAAACCTGCCGACCGCGAACGGGTGACTCAGGCCGATGATCTCTGGATCGACATCGGTGCCGGTGCACGGGCCGACGCCGAGGCGAGGGTCGAGGTCGGTGACCCGGTTGTGATCGATGTCCCGTTGCTGGAACTCGCGGACGACCTTTGGGTATCCCGGAGTATCGACAATCGCGTCGGTGCCTTTGTCGCGCTGGAGGCGCTCCGGGCGCTTGCGGAGGATCCTCCCACGTGTGGTGTGGTCGCGGTCGCGGCAACCCAGGAGGAGATCAACATGTCGGGTGCGCTCAACCTCGCATCGAACCTCAAGCCGTCCGTCGCGATCGCGATCGACGTGACGCATGCGACCGATTATCCGGGCGCGGGCAAGAAGGCGGACAACGACATCAAGCTCGGCGGCGGACCCGTTCTGACTCGCGGCTCCTCGATCAACCCGAGGGTGTATGAGGGACTCCGGGAGGCCGGAAAGCGTCTTGGCATTTCCACCCCGGTGCAGGCGGCAGCCAGAACGAGCGGGACCGATGCCGATGCCTTTCTCCGGTCCGGCCAGAACATCGCGTCCGGCCTCGTTTCCATCCCGAATC
>DASYVY010000441.1:0-1514 GCA_035936535.1 Thermomicrobiales bacterium
CGCCAGCGCCGCCCGCACCGCCAGCTCCTGCACATTCACGTTGGTCCGGTTGAGCGCCGCGCACTGCGGCGGCAGGGATCCGTACCGGACCGGCTGAATCCCGTTGCGGTCGACCAGGCAGGCGACCTCGACGCAGCAGCCTTCGGGCAGGTTGTCGATCAGCCCGCGGTTGGGGACGTTGCCGTAGATCACCGTCGGCTCTCCCGTCTCCATCGCGTTGACGATCATCGCGCCGTATTCGAGGGATGGTTTGAGGTCGCCAAGCAACTTCTCGTCCCGGTCCTGCTTGCGATGCCAGCGACTGAGCTCCGCGAAGTCCCAGCGCTTCGGGACGTAGTCGTCGATCAGTGCATCCGTCTTCCGGAAGTACGGCAGGTACTCGCTGGCGTGCGGGCTGGACTCGGTGTGAAAAAAGCCGAATGCGTCCATGATCTCGGTCCTGACCCGCTCCTTCGGCACGTCGCCATCCGCGTTCCGGACCGGCAGATGGCGCTCGCGCATCGTCGCTCGCAGCCGGGGATACAGGTCCTCTTCTCGGGTCGCGAATTTCAGGAACCACGCCTGGTGATTGATTCCCGCACACTGGAAAATGATGTCGTCGTAATCAACACCAAGCTCGTTGGCCAGCATCCGCGATGTTCCCTGTACGCTGTGGCAGAGCCCGACGCTGGTGATCCCCAGCTCAGCCAGGTACCAGCAGTTCATCGCCATCGGGTTCGCGTAGTTGATCAGCAGTGCACCGGGGCAGAGCTCGTGCATGTCCGTCGCGAGGTCCCGGTAGGCGGGATAGGACCGCAGGAAGCGGAATACGCCGCCTGGTCCAAGGGTATCGCCGACCCGCTGGTCGACACCGTACTTGCGGGGGATCTCCATGTCGTGCCGGTAGACAACCGCTCCGCCGACCATGAAGGTCACGATCACGTAATCCGCGCCGTCGAGTGCCGCCCGGCGGTCGTCCGTCGCCTCGATCGTCGCGGCGAGGCCGTGGTGCCCGGCAATCTCCCGCGCGGCCGTCGCCGTTCGCTCGGCGCGTTCCAGGTCGAGATCCATCAACGAATACGTCGCCTCCTGCAGTGCCGGGAAGGAGAGCATGTCGCCCATCAGGCGGAGGGGAAAGACCACGCCCCCGGCACCCATGATCGCGATCTTGGGCTGTCGTGTCGTATGCGACGATGTTGCCGCTCGTGTTGGTGCCGTGACCGTCATGGAAGGATGCTCCCCCACTTCGTCGTTTGGAACCGGCCATCGGTCCTGACGACGACCCTCTGTAGAGATGGCAGCATTGCGCCACATCCTGACGGCCTGGTCAACCCGTGACGCGGGTCCCCGTCGCGTACAGGAGTTCGATCCGGAATGGCACTTAATGGACAGAGATGTGAGATGCGGCTGTCTTGGGAGGCTCGTGGTTCATGGATGTGAAGCAGCTCGTAACGGAGGCACAAGCGGGCAACGTGGACGCATTCACGGAGCTGGTCCGGAGGTTCGAGGCAATGGCCTTTGGCTACGCGTACGCC
>DASYVY010000442.1:0-5993 GCA_035936535.1 Thermomicrobiales bacterium
ATCCGGTGGATAGGCGGGCCGCTTCCAGATCTTCCCGAAGCCCCTCGGGAATCGGGGGAGCTGGCGGCGGCTGGTTCTCCTCCCCATAGAGGCGCGGCGGCGGGATGAGCGTACGCAATTCGTCGATTAGCCGCCGGGCGCGGTCAAGAGGGTCTTCATCGCCCGAGTTCGCTGCCGGCTGTGGCGATGTCACGAACGGTTCCGCTCGATCCTCGGTCGCCGGCTTCCGACCGGGCTCCCTCGGCTGGAACGGCTCCTCCTCCTGGAGTTCGAAGGCTCCGCCGACCGCCCGATCCGCCTCGTGACGTTTGGTCGCCGTGTCGCTCGTTGCGTCATCAGACGGCCAGAACGCTCCGGCCGGCGTCGCGGGCGCGTCCTCTTCGTCGCCGGCGGCATCGACCGCTGGCTCGTCGCTCGTGGATGCTGCTGGTGTGCCATCGGCGACTTCGGGGTGGGACGCACCCTCCGACGGATCGATACCGTTTCCGGAATCGGTACGGGTACCGGTATCAGCCTCGGCGTCGGTGTTGCCTGAAGAACTCCACGTCCAGGTGAATTCCTCGGTCGATTCCGTGGCGCTGGATGGCGAAGGCGTATCGCGCTTCTCGACCTGGAACACCCGTGGCTGTTCGGAAGACTCGGACACGATGGTGGCGTCGTCATCGTCGCCCGGGACGGGCGATGGTTCCGGCTCGAGGGAGGAGGATCGCCAGCTCCAGGGCGCCGGCGCGGCGTCGGAACTGTCCGAAGCCGGGGTTGGAGCGGGGGATTGAGGGATCTCGACGGTTCGGACCTCAACGTGGGATGACGCTCTTTCGTCTGCTTCTCCGGCCGCATCGGATGCCGGGTTCACGGTCGCTTCCGATTCCGTTCGCTGACCGGATGTCCACTCGGACGTCGCGGCACTGGCTGGAGCGTCGTTGAGGCGGGTTCCGCAGGCTGTGCAGAACTTCGCTCCCGGCCGGACTGCCGCCCCGCAATTCGAGCACGTGTTCATCCTAGGCTCCTTGTGGTAACGAAAGAGGCGCAGGTAACAGGGTTGGCCGACTTTGCCGACGCGCCGCACACTGTTCGCCCCGTTGCAGGTGATACCGCAACAATCGCACGCCCCCGACCGGGATGTCGACCCGGTCGGGGGCGTGCGATGGGCGTTAGCCGGCGAGCGCGATCAGGACGCTGATTGCCGCTCCAGCGAGGATCAGCAGGGCCGAGTTGACCGTGAAGCGCACCAGCAACACCAGGGCGACAACCGCGAGGATCGCGGTCAGGGGATCGACGATCGCGTCGCGGGAGAGGATCACGGCGACGGCGGCCATCAGGCCGATCGCGGCGACATTGATGCCGTCCAGCAGCGGGCGCACCCAGGCGATTCGGCTCAGCCGGGCGAGCAGGCGATGGGCAATGGCGACGAACACGAAGGCGGGCAGGAAGATCGCGATCGTCGCCAGGATCGCACCCGTGAATCCCCCGGCAAGGTAACCGACGAAGGTGGCCGTCGTGAACACCGGGCCGGGCGTGAACTGGCCGACCGCGATCGCATCCAGCAGTTGCCGCTCGCTGATCCATCCCAACCGCTCGACCAGGTCATTGCGGAGGAACGCGACGAGGACGTAGCCGGAGCCGTACAGCGATCCGCCGATCTTGAGAAAGGTCAGGAACAACCGCAAACCACTGTAGGCCACGGCCGGATCGGCGATCGCCGCCAGGCTTGTCGAGCTGAAGGCGACGATGCCGACGGTCCCCAGATGGGTTGGGCCGGTGCCTGGCTGGGAGCGGGCATTCGCCAGCCAGCGGGCGATTACGGCAACGCCCGCTCCCCCGAACAGGAGCACCAGCTCATTCAGGCCGAGCAGGTAGAGCGCGAAGACCGCCGCTCCGACGACAGCGAGGATGACGTCCTTGATCGCCGTTCGCGCGAGATTCCAGACTGCCTGGAGGACGACGGCCAACACCACGGGCTTGATCCCGCGGAGAATCCATTCTCCCTCGGTCGTGGTTCCATACCTGCCGTAAAGCCAGGCGAACACCAGGGTGATGGAGGCCGCCGGCAGGATAAAGGCGACACCTGCCCCGACCAGCCCACGCCAACCGCCGCGTTCCTGGCCGACATGCATCACCATCTCGGTCGAGTTCGGTCCGGGAATCAGGTTGGTGATGCCGATCAGGTCGAGAAACCGTTGGTCAGTCATCCAGCCGTGGCGGGCGACGACTTCCTGCCTCAGCATCGCGATATGAGCGGCCGGCCCGCCAAAGGCGATGCAGCCGAGCTTGAATGCGAGCAGGATGACGGTTCGGAGCGGTGACGGCATGGGGCAGCCTGGTCATTCGTGGTCCCGGGCGTGACGGCGCTGGGCCAGGGGCGCTACGGTGAATCAGTCCAGTCTCCAGGCAAGGCAACCGCAGAAGGTTATCAAACGGCTAACCCGGAGGAAACCGCGGGAGGCCCGGAGCATTACCGGGCGCGGGTGGGGATGATTCGTTCCGGTCTTTTGGCCCATCCGCGCTGGCGTCACGGTGGTTGGACCCTGCCCCGCGATTACTGCGACAATGACCGAAGACGGTCTCCGAGCGTGCGGCCTCGCCCCGCTCCGATATGACCTTGCATGGCGGACGATCGCGACGCGACGCGCGGAAAGAGCAAAGACCATGGCAAACGTGTTGGTTGGTCATCGGGCGGTGGCGGCTCGTCAGATCGATGTCGGGTCGGCAGCCGCGTTCGAGGTCGCCTCCGGCCAGCTCGTCCAGATCATCGACCTGGCGGGAAAACAGGTGGCGAGCCTGGTCGCCTTTGGAGGCGAGGATCGGGACGACCCGCTGTCGACGTCGGTGACCATGACCGCCAATGGGTCTCTTGTGCTCAAGATCGGTGACAAGGTCTTCTCAGCGCGCCGGGCTCCCCTGCTCGAGCTCGTCGACGACGCCGTTGGACGCCATGACCTGCTGACCGCCGCTCTTCCTCCCGACCCTGTGTCCGCTAATGGATCGGGCCCCAGCACTGGCGGCGCCCTGGCCCGTGCCGCTGAAGAAGCTGGGCTGGGAGGACGGTCCGTCGCCGATGCGATTCACTTTTTCAAGCATGTCGTGATCAAGCAACGAGGGGAATTGGAGGTCCGCGAATCGTTCGCCGAGCGGAACGACACGGTCGTCCTGCGGGCGCTGACTGACGGCGTGCTGATCGTCGCTAACGCCTATCCCGAGAAAAAGGCGGGGGTCGGTACGGTCAAGGCGCCGAATGGACGGGTTGGCCAGATCCTGGTCCGGATCTATCGCTGACCGGGAGCGCAATGGTCAGCCGTACCGGAAGAGCAAGTCGAGCACGAAGGCGATCAGGATCGCGGTTGCGATGATTCCACCGATGAAGAAGTAGTTGGTTTCCCGGAGCAAACGCATGGCGGAAAGTCCTTGCCTGACGACAGTGGAGGGACGGCTGACAGCCTGAATGAAATCGGTCTCGCAACTCCAGCGTACGAGATCACGCGAGGCGTTACCGGTTTCTACGTTGTACCTGCACGTTCCGGTTCATCCCGTTCCGGTTGTTCGTGTACGCACGTGGGCATGCGGTCCGCGCGAGACAGGAGGTCGCGCGTTCGGCATGGGGGCGTGCCTTCCGTCCTTTGCTGCCGCAAGAGGCCCTAGAACAGCAGGCCGACCAAAAACCCGGTGATGACCAGAATGCCGAGGCCGACGCTGGCGATCGTGACCCGGTCGGCGGTATCGAGGTAGATGCTGCCCCGAGACGGTCTGTCGTCCATACACCCTCCCGTGCTGCCTGGCTAGTGAACACTTCCGATACCGGGACCAAAGTATCAGGGTTCTCCCGACACCCTCCCAATCCACGATATGGTACTCAATACAGGAAGGATATGCGTCCACCGGAACTCCCGGTCCGCACCCATCGGGACCTGTTCCTGACGCTCCGCCACGACGACACCCCGGGCATCGCGCGATGGCTCGTCGCCTTAGCCCACTACCCACGAAAGGCAGGGCCTCCACGTGACCGAATCCTCCCCCGCTTCCGGCATGCACACGGACCCCGGACCTGGCCAGCCGAACAATCACCTCATGCTGATGGCTTACGGCGGTCCTGACACGCTCGACGACGTGCGACCGTACCTCATGGACGTCCGGAATTATCGCCCGACGTCCGACCATATCGTCGACGAAATCACCGAGCGGTACCGGCAGATTGGCGGCCGCTCCCCCATTCTGGAGCTGACCAACGCCGAAGCCGCCGGGATCGAACGGGAGCTCAACGCCAATGCCGGCGAAGGCGAGCGGTGGAAGGTCTGGGTGGCGATGCGGCACTGGCACCCCTTCATCAAGGACGTGATGGCGGAGATGGAACGGGCCGGGGTGACGCAGGCCATCGGGCTGGTGATGGCGCCGCACTATTCGCGGATGAGCATCGGCGCCTACTACAAAC
This sequence comes from Thermomicrobiales bacterium, assembly GCA_035936535.1. Classification (GTDB taxonomy): domain Bacteria; phylum Chloroflexota; class Chloroflexia; order Thermomicrobiales; family UBA6265; genus CADCWJ01. The sequence continues at coordinate 4,424 of DASYVY010000442.1, forward strand.
GGGTGGAGGCGGCCGGGTCCCCGATCAAGGTGACGGAGCTGCGCTCCTGGAACCTGCTTCCAGGCTACCTGGACGCGCTGACCGATCGCATCCAGACGGCACTGCGGAAGTTCCCGGAGGATGTGCGCGCCGCTGTTCCCGTGATCTTCACGGCCCACAGCCTGCCGGAACGCATCCGGGAATGGAACGATCCCTACGAGCGTGAACTGCAGGAGACGGTCGCCGCCCTGCGCGAGCGGTTTCCGGATCAGCCATCGGAATGGGCCTACCAGAGCGCGGCGATGACGCCCGATCCCTGGCTTGGCCCCGACGCCAGCGAGGTCATCAGCCGCCTGCATGCCGAGGGCGTTCGGAATGTGCTGATCTGCCCGGTCGGCTTTGTCTGCGAGCACGTCGAGATCCTGTTCGACATCGACGTGGAGTTCACCCAGCACGCCAATGCGTTGGGGATGCGCCTTGAACGGATCGAGATGCTGAACGATCATCCCGCCCTGCTTGCGGGTCTGGCCGGTCTTGTCCGCACCCACGCCCAGGACGCAGGGGTGCTGCACATCCAGCCTGCCGAAGTCAGCGCGACGACATGAGACCGACGGTAGCCGTCATCGGAGGCGGGATAACAGGACTGGCGGCCGCGCACGCCCTTTGCAGCACCGGTCCTGACCTGGATATCACGATCCTTGAGCAATCGGACCGGCTCGGCGGCAAGATCCTGACCGACCACATCGACGGCTACACGATTGAAGGCGGTCCGGATTCGTTCTTGTCCGTCAAGCCACGTGGAGTCGGCCTCAGCCGTGAACTCGGGCTGGAGGACCAATTCGTCCGGCCGGTGGAGGCGAACGCCGGGGCCTTCGTGCTCAACCAGGGCCGGCTCGTTCCCCTGCCCGAGGGACTCACCGGCCTGGTCCCAACCCGTCTCGGGCCGATGTTCCGGACGCCGCTGCTGTCTCCCGCCGCCAAGGTCCGGGTCGCGATGGAGCTTGCGGTCAGACCGAAACCGGGAGATGACGACGAGTCTCTCGGCGAGTTCATCGAGCGCCGGTTCGGCAGGCAGGTTTATGACCGCATGATCGAGCCCTTGATGGCGGGTATCTATGCCGGCGATGGGCGCAAGCTGAGCCTTGCGGCAACGTTTCCCCAGCTCCGCGAGACCGAGCGGACGCATGGGGGAATCATCCGGGGTGCTCTGGCGACGAAGCGGGAACTCGCCCGCCGAGGACCAGCCCCCGGTCCGAAACGCGGCTTCCTGAGTTTTGCGCGCGGCATGGATGAGTTGGTCAACCGGCTTGAGGAGTCGCTCCGGGACTGTGGTGTCACGATCGAGACAGGAGCCGACGTCCATTCGATCGCGCAGACCCCGGTTGAGAGAGGATTTCGGGTCGAGGTTGTCAGCGACAGCCGACCGCGGTTGCGGACGTTCGATGGAGTGATCGTCGCGACGCCAGCCTGGCGTGCGGCGGACCTGGTTCGGCCCGTGGTTCCGAAGGCGGCTGAGGCGCTGGCCGGGATCCCGCATGTCTCGAACGCCCTTGTCGCGATGGCATTCGATGCTTCCCGGTTCCCTTGGCAG
>DASYVY010000443.1:0-3556 GCA_035936535.1 Thermomicrobiales bacterium
GCCATGGACGGCATCGTGGATGACCCTGTGTAACGACGTTGCACCGCGTTGCTACCCACCCGCTCCGTTTCCTTGATCCCTTCGCAACCATTTCCTTGGCCCCACCGCGAGAGACCGATGCTGCTCAATGGAAAGGCGCGACTTGGCGGTGTCATCCGGCTATGCCTATCATCGACGGATCAGGCGGTCCCACAACGAGCGCTCCGGTGCCGCGCTGGAAGCGGGCATCGCGGCGCGGTTTGCGGTCAGCACCTCCTGGATCCGCTCGTAGAGCCGGTTCTCCATCCAGTAGGCACTGTGCGCCGCGGGAAACGGGATTCCCCTGGGCTCGATCCTCTCGTCGATGATGCCGGGCAGGGCCGGGAACAGCGGCTCGGCGCAGAACGAGAGGAAATCGTTCGGGTTGTAGACGTTGAGCCAGGGCGTGAATGGCGTGGCTGCCGGATCATCGGGCGTCAGGTGCTCCAGGGCGCGGAGGGCATAGAGCAACGGTGCCTGCGTACCGGCGGTCACGAGCAGCTCGATCCGCGCCTTGTCATCCTGGGAGAGAAGATCGACCAGGATCACCCCGCCCAGGCTGTGACCGACAGCGACCACAGGTGGCTCCACCTCCCCGAGCTGCGCCAGGACGTACTCCCGGAAGGTCTCGCCGTGCCGGAGGTAGAAGGCGACATCGGCCAGGAACGGCGCGGCGTACTCCTGCATGAGCTGCAGCCGCCGCTCCCGGACAAAGGCCGTTCCCCGGTTCTGCACGAACCGGCGGATCCGCCCCTCGAAGCCGCCCACGACCGATGGCGGCTCTTCACCCGGCACCAACATGCGCTCGATGGCCGCGACCACATCATCGCGCATCGCGCTGTCCACGGCCGCTCGTGGTTCCGTCCCTGGCGCATCGAACCGGTGCCGGGCCAGGGCGAGCGCGACGACCGCCTGCGCGACGATCCGGATAATGCCCCGGTTCGTGGCGGGTACCGACCCGTAGCCATCGGTGGTCAACTCATCACTGGCGACGATCGTCCGGGCGGCGGCGGCCAGCTCGTCGCGGGTAAGCCCGGACCCCTCGACCGAGGGTGGGCGCCGGGCGATCTCGGCGACCACATCGGCAACATCGCGCGTCAGGGATGAATCATCACCCGGTGCCGGTGCCACCGGAGGTGGAGACGCCAGGAGCACGAGGCGCAGCTCCATCAATGGATCGCGAAGCAACTGCTCCCAGGAGGATGTCTCGAGCTCGGCATCCGTCGCGGCGACCTCCGCACCGGAGGTCGGTGTCGTTTCCGGCGGCAGGGTGCGGCGAACCAGCTCGCGCCAATCGGCATCGAACTGGTCACCGATGGTATCGCCCCATTGGCAGCCGACGACGCTGAGGTCGCCGAGGCCGTTGGCCAGAAGCCCGGCCTCGACGAGCTCGAGCGCGCGGCCGTATCCCTCCTGCCGGACGCCGGTGCCGTGGACGAAGAAGAGTGTGCCTGCCATGGTCTGCCTTTCCGAACGATGCTCCTGACCGGCATTTCGCGTGGAGCATGCCACGTGGCATTTCAGCGATGGGAGAAGGTAGGGACAATCCCGCTCGCGGTTCATCGCATGGGTCACGGATGGGTTGACGGGAGATGCCACCACAGGCAGAATGGCGGCATTCCGGGTCACGTTCATCGGCACCGCTCGCACATTCGCCTCAACCCGCAAGGAGAACGATCGCCATGCCAGCCACCACTCCCGGCGTGCCCCGATTGCGTCTCCCGGAGACCATGTGACTGTGACGAGCGGAACCGGGTCGATCATCGGCTGACCCCCTCCGCTCACGGTCGCCTGCCCCCTGGGTGACCGCCCTCCGTGACGCGCCAGCAGATCCTCGCTCGACCGGATGTTCCGTCGGGCGGTTTCTTGTGCGATCCATGTCCCGGAGATGTTCATGTTCAGGTCACTGCTCTGGCGGCCACGATGGCCGATCGCGCCGATTGCGGCGTATCTGCTCCTGCGGGGCGGCTCGGCGGGGCTGTTCTCGCTGATGTTCACGCTCAATCTGGTCTATCAGGCAACGGTCGTCGGGCTGTCGCCCTTGCAGCTCGTCCTCGTCGGGACGCTGCTGGAAGTCGTTTCCTTCCTGTTCGAGGTACCGACCGGGATCGTCGCCGACCTGTACAGCCGGCGGCTCTCGGTGATCATCGGCTGCGCCCTGATCGGCGCGGGATTCACGCTCGAGGGCAGCATCCCGACCTTCGCGGCGGTGCTCGCCTGCCAGGTGCTCTGGGGGATTGGCTACACCTTCACCAGCGGGGCCAGCGAAGCGTGGGTCACAGACGAGGTAGGGGAAGCACAGATGGCGCCGGTGTTCCTGCGCGGAACGCAGGTGGCGCTCGTGGCCACGATTGCCGGAATTGTGCTGAGCGGCGCCCTCGGGCTCGTCTCGGTACAGTTGCCGGTCCTGCTTGGCGGGATCGGGTTCATGATCCTGGCGGTGGTGCTCCTGCTCGTGATGCCGGAGCGCAATTTCCATCGCACCCCGGCGGGCGAGCGCTCGACGTTCTCGCACATGGCAGGGACGTTCCGGGATGGCTTCGGCCTGGCGCGACGTCGCGTCGTGGTGCGGTCGCTCCTGCTGATCACGTTCGTGATCGGGCTCGCCAGCGAGGCATTCGACCGGCTCTGGACGGTGCACATCCTCGACAACCATCGGTTCCCGGCCCTGTTCGGTGGCGGGAGCGACAGCCCGGCACTCTGGTTCGCGATCATCGCGCTTGCGGGGACCGTCATCTCGCTGGTGGTATCGGAACTGGTCAAGCGAGTCTCGCCGCGGGCGATCGACCAACTCCATCCCAACAGGCTGCTGGCGTTCCTGTCCGGGCTGCAGGTGCTCGGTCTCGTGTTCTTCGTCCTGGCGGGGAGCCTGTGGATGGCGCTGGGCTCGCTGTGGTTCAAGAGCGCTGCCCAGACGATCTCCGGCCCGGTGGAAGCAGCGTGGATCAACCGGCATCTCGAATCGCGTTTGAGAGCGACGGTGCTCTCGATGCAGGGGCAGGGAAACGCGATCGGGCAGGTGATCGGGGGTCCGGTGCTCGGGGGTGTCGGCAGCGGCCTCGGTGTGCGGGCAGCACTGATCGCCTCGGCGCTGGTGCTCTCGCCGGTGGTCTGGCTTTATGGCCGAATCGGTGAGGAAACGGCAGCGACAGACGATCATCCGCATGTACGCAGCGCGACCGGCAGCGCATCGAGCAGCGCGCCGGGCAGTGCGGTGAGGTGAGCGTTCATCGAGGATGTGAACGGATGGCGGTACACCGGAGCAAACCGTGCGATACGAGCTGGTGCCTTGCGCTTCGGGGTCGTCAGGCGGCCCGGCTTGGAGTCAGCAGGTGCGGACCTCGCTTCTGGGGGAAGCGAGGTGACGGTATGTGAGTCACGGTTTCTCGAAGGCGAGGATCATGAACCGGGGGAACCGGCTTCCCTTAGGAAGGATCCATTCGAGACCGAACACGTCCGGAATATCCACGAGCTTGACAAGCCGAAGCCCGGCGTCGAGAAAGTCGTCCAGGTACTGCTCCAGCGTGCGGTGGTAGTA
>DASYVY010000444.1:0-7949 GCA_035936535.1 Thermomicrobiales bacterium
GCGACGGTCTGACCTGAACCGAGCGATCGGAACGGGGGCTGGGCGGGAAAGCCTCGCGGGCAGGCTACCAGCCCCATCTCGCACCCATTCTCGTCATGCGTTGCGGCATCGCAATGTTCGCGTGGGCAGACGTGTAGTAGCTGGTCTTGTGCCGGCCAATTCGTGGCTGGCACAAGACCAGCCACTACGGTAGGGATTTGAGACGGGTAGCTCGCACACAGCTGCTCGGTGCAGCCAGGTACGCGCTACCCGGCCCTTCTCCGAGGGCAGTTCTTGCCGGTATGGGCCGCCGGTCGAGGCGTAGATCACCGTGTCGTCGGGGAGAGGATCGATGGGCAGCTCTTCCCGGGACGACCAGTACGCCCACCCGTCATCGTAGATCCGTACGCGTTCATAGCCGGCGGCAGCCAACGCCAGCCACACCCGGCCGGTATCGATCCCGAACTGCCCGTAGAGGACAATCTCGTCCTCCGGAGCCAGCCCTGCCGCGGTGAAGATTTCGCGCAGCTGGGCGCTGGATCGCAATTGCACGCCATCGGCTCGGTACAGCGTCGTCCACGGTACGGCGATGGCACGAGGAAGACGCCCGGTCCGGATCGTGCCGTTGAGGTCATCTCCAAGTTCGTCATCGCTACGGACATCGACGATGCTCAGGGAAGGATCGCCCAACCGGTCAACCAGCTCATCGGTGGCCATCAGCCATGTCAGATCGCGGTCCGAGCTGATCACGTCGACCTCCGGTGGCGCGCTCTCGGTGGAGGTGACCGGCAGCCCGAAACGCTTCCAGGCCGCAAGCCCACCGTCAAGCACCGAAGCGTCGTCTATGCCCATGAAGCCGAGGATCCAGACAAGCCGCGCCGCATCTCGCCCTCCTGTGCTGTCGTAAACCACGATCGTCCTGTCTCGCGTCACGCCGAGCGATTGCAGCCACCGTTGACGGGCCATTGGTCCGGTGCGGTCGGAAATCAGCCGGCCATAAACCGGGGCGTGAAGTTCCATGCCGTCCTGCCACCACCCATGGATTGCACCCGGGATGTGACCTGTCTCGTATTGGGTGCGGGACGAGAGGTCGATGATGAGCGGCGGGTCGGCCGTATTTGCCCGGCGATCGACAAGCCAGCCTGGATCGACGACAAGTGGCTGTGTGGAGGGATCAACCGGTCCGAGTCCCTGTGCCGATGGTGGCAGCGGGACAACGGGCTCATGCCGGACACGGTCGATTGCCAAACCGATACCGGCGAGCAGCGCTGTGACGATCACGAACGCACTTGCGGACAACACCAGCCGGCGGCTCCATAAGGAGGCCGCCGGCTGGGGATTCGGACGGAACGAGATGGAGCGCGCCATCACCTGTCGCTTTCGCCGCTGCCGGCCCTGATCGTAATGGCAGCGGTCAGGGAGGGGACTGAAACGCTACGGGACGTGCTTCAGCCGTTGCCCTGCTCGATCTCGAACACGATCTGCACATCGACCCTGATCTCGGACTGGCCCGGACTGATCGGCACTGGCCGCGCATCTCCAGCGGCGCTTTCCGCGGCAGCCATGTCGAACTCCTGCTCCCGCACGGCAGGCTCCGGCGCTGACGTTTCGACGATCGAGTAGACACCGGTGATCAGCACACCTGACGCGGTCGCGTATTCGTCCGCCTTGGCGCGAGCATCGGCGACGGCGAGCTCGCGGGCTTCGCTTGCCGGTCCGGCCGGATCGGCGACGTAGAAGCTGACATCGAAGACCCCGGTGGCGCCACCCGCGACGGCGGCATCCAGGATTGCTCCGACCTGGGTGATATCGCGAATAGTCACCGTCAGGGCCGCGGAAACCTGATAGCCCGATACGCCACGGTAGTTGCCGTCGCGATCGTATTCAGGAACCGGATAGATGGTGTAGGAGGACGTCACGATGTCCTCGGTCGCCACCCCGGCCTCCGTCAACACCCGGGTTACGCTGGCAAGATTCTCCGAGACCTCGGTCTGCGCTTCTTCGAGAGAGACGTTGGTCGTTTCGACGCCGAGCGTGACATCCGCAGTGTCCGGGTCGACATTGACCCGGCCCGTCCCGGAGACGGCGATCGTTCGAATGTCGGACGTGGGTACGGGTGTCGATTGCGCTCCCGCGTGCGGTGCGAGCAGGAGGGACAGGAGCAACACCGCGGCGGCAATGACCGCCGGGTGAAGACGCGTACGACTGGATCGACCAGGTGCCATGGACAGAGGCATGAATTTTCCCCTTTCCTGATATCCGAGCGAGTGGGACACCGACCGGCAACGTTTCGCAGAGCGAGCCGTGATCACGTTCCCGACCGACCCGTGCGCCGGCTCATACGCACCAGCACGGTCCAGAGAGCGACGAGGACGAGCGCCAGGACACCCAGGCCGAGCACAACACTGGCGCCGTACTCGGACGTCAATCGACCTGGACCACCATCGATCGAAGCGGCGATATCGCCGGCCTGCGCGACATCGCCCGATAGCTGGTCAGCGGGTGTTTCCAGCAGCGTCGTCAGATCTTCCAGCGGATCATCGCCGCGCGAAGCCGCGGCGCCCCGGTCGATCAACGTTCCCGAGCCCGACGAGTCGGTGTCGGGAGCTGCTCTTGCGCCGCTCGTGTCCGACTCTCCTGCACCCTGAGACGCGCCACCAGTCGCCCCGGTTTCGCTCGCGATCGAAGATTCCCCGGGGATGGATCTGTCGTCGCGTGAGCTGCCCAACAGCAGGGCCCCGGACGCCACGATGAAGAGGATGATAGCGGCGACGCTCAGGGACCGCACCACTGGCAGCAATCGGACTATGGGTGAACGTTGGATATGGTGCCTGTCGTGCTCCATCCCGAGCTGAAAGGATCTTCCAGAGGAGACCTGCTGCAGCCCGTTGAGCAGGCGCACGGTTGCCCGCAGCTGGGCAAGCTCGGTGCGACATTCCGCACATGTCGCAAGGTGTTCGGAGATCGCCCTGCGTTCGCTGGCGCTGACCCGGCCGTCGATGAAGGCGCTGAGGTCTTCGGTGCGGATATGTCGAGGTGCGGTGCTCACGACCACCACGCAGGGGCATGCATGGCGTATCGCTCGATCGAAGTGACGGATGGGTTGGATACACGCTGGTAGTGGGACATGTCCGTACCGTCAAGGTGGTGCGTATTGCGAGATCTGTGCGACTCCCGCCGGCTGTGGATCTCGGATTCGCTCGCTCCGTGCAAGTGTATGTGCGTGGAAGAAGGAAGTGGCGGGAGCTTAGGAATCCTCATCAGTGATACGCGCGAATCGCTCGAACAGTTCCCGGTGCTGATCACTCGACGCAAGCAGATCGCGCATTCGCGCGCGACCGCGGCTGATCCTGGACTTGACGGTCCCGACCGCGACACCGCAGATCTCGGCTATCTCGTCGTACCCATACCCCTGGACATCGGAAAGGATGACCGCCAGCCGTTGATCGTCGGACAGCGTCGCGAGCGCGCGTTCGAGAAAGACGCTGAGTTCTATCCGGGCGGCGTGCGTTTCCGGCCCCTCGGCGGGTACCAACTGGGATGTCCAGTGAGGCTCGACCTCGAAAAGCTCGGCATCCAGGGACGTAGCGGGCCGGCGGGACTTCGCCCGCAACAGGTCGTAGGCGCGATTGGTGGCGATCCGGAGCAGCCAGGGCCGGACCACACCGCCGCGGAACGTGTCGATGGCGCCCCAGGCCCGGATGAAGGTGTCCTGCGCGGCGTCTTCGGCAAGCGATGCATCGGAGAGCAACCGGTAGCCGACATTGAATACCGCTCGCTCATGGCGGGTCACCAGCTCATTGAAGGCCGACATGTTGCCGGCCTGAGCGGCCAGGACCAACTGCTCGTCCGGGATTCCGGCATCGGTGCCGGGATCGGCTGGACGTGGTGGTGCCGATGCGCTGGCATCATGCCGGCGCTCGAGCGCATCCTGGTTCTGCTTTTCCGGTGCATTGCTGGCGAGCCTGGAGAACCTGAGCATGTTCGGGTGTTAGGCCTCCGGATATGGGCGCCGATTCCGCAGCCAGACCGAGCCTCACTTCAAACTACTAGCGTCATGATTGGGCTGGCGGACAGGCCGCTCGCCCTCGGCGTCCCTTGGCCCAACGTCCTTGCTTCGGCACGGTTCAGGCGGGCCGAAGGGGATCGGGTGCGAGCGAAACCCGATCCAAAACATCCGGGTTTGCTACCGTCGGCGGCAGCACGCCTCGCAGGACCGCGATCGCCGCGAGGAATGTCTCGTTGCGAACGGTTTCCACCGACTGGATCGAATAGTAGGCGGAGTGGGGTGTCAGAATCACGTTGGGCATCGATCCAAGCGGTGATTCGGCTGGCAACGGCTCCGGATAGACGACATCGAGGGCGGCCCGGAACGTCGGGCGCTGCTTCAGGATTGCCACCAGCGCGTCGAGATCGACGAGCGGACCCCGGGCGGTATTGACGAGGGCGGCCTGTTCCTTCATCCGCACGAGTTCCGCCGCGCCGATGATCCCCCGCGTTTCCGGGGTGAGTGGGCAGTGCAGGGTCACCAGGTCGGACCCTTCGAGCAGCACATTCAGTGGTACCAATTCGGCGCCGGCGGATCTCACCGTGTCCTCGGGCACGTACGGGTCCGACACGAGCAGACGCAGGCCGAACGGCGCGGCGCGTTTCGCTACCGCCTGCCCGATCCTGCCGAAGCCGACGATTCCCAGCGTCAGCTCCCGAAGCGCCGGCACCGGCCCGCGGAGAATCTGCGTCGTGGCGGCTCCCTGCCGGTTCCAGGCGCCCGCGCGGACATCCTGGTCGAGCTCGACGATCCGGCGGTTGAGCGCGAGGAGCAGCGACATCGCGTGATCGGCGACCTCGGATGTGCAGTACTGGGGATAATGCGTGACGACGATGCCGTTGTCGGTGGCGGCCTGGAGGTCGACGTTGTCCAGCCCGACCCCGTACCGGCTGATAACCTTGACTTGTGGCATGTTCTCGCAGACCCGGCGGGTAATGGCTTCCCGGGTGCTGACGAGAATCGCATCGGCTCGATGGCCGATCGCGATCAGCTCCTCCTCGGACGAGGACGGTTCACCCTGGACATCAACCGAAAGATCGGGAAACCGGCTGAGTAGAGTGCGCTCGCGGTCCAGGCCCGCGGACTCGGCGCCGTAGCGGTCGGACGTGATGACGACCTTGTACTGGTTGGGGTTGCTCATTGGGGGCTCTCCATGCGGCAGCCGGTGCGACGACCACCGCTGCGTCCAGATTTCACGTTCTGGCCGCTACTGTCGCACAGACCGTAGGAGAGCGAAACGAGGCAGCTAGGAATCGATATCTGGCGGGTCGGTCGGGAACGACAGGGCGAAAGACATGACAACAGTCCCGACAAACCTCGTCCGCGCTCCGTTCCTCCATGATCCGGCGGCTCCTCGACCGACGCCCCGCAACGCGACCGGTTCCCCGCCAGTTCCCACGCCGGCCCCCGGTTGATCGATGCGCGTCCCCGCAGATGCCCATCGCCGGAAGCCCTTGTGGTGGAGGAGTCGAATCACTGCTCGGCCCCTCGGGACTGTACGTACACTCTATCCGTCGTTCAGCACGTTGTCAAGGGCCCGCGCGGTCTTGCTCAAGGCAGCGACGTACAGGGGAGGGAGGGTTCGACTGAGGCCGCATCACCTGATCGGGCACCGCTGCGGTAGGATCACCGGGTAGAAGCGAGACCAGTCGAGCAAACCCGGAATCCGGCTCACCGGCCGACAGAAAGGACGATCTGTACCAATGACGCAAGAAACGTGGCGGCAGATGCTCGAAGCCAGTCAGGACCAGCACCTGGAGGAACTGCTCGGATTGTTGCGCATCCCCAGCGTCAGCACCGATGGCGATCGCAGGGATGATGTCCGCGCCGCCGCCGGGTATGTCGCCGAGCGACTGCGAACGGCGGGTGTGCCCGATGTGCTGATCGCGGAATCGGCAGGGCATCCTGCCGTGATTGGGCAGTGGCTCGTGGATCCCGCGCAGCCGACGGTGCTGGTCTATGGCCACTATGACGTTCAACCAGCCGAGCCACTCGATTTGTGGACGACGCCCGCCTTCGATCCCACGATCCGGGACGGAAAGCTCTTCGCTCGCGGGTCCGCCGACATGAAGGGCAACCTGCTGACGGCGATTCAGGGCATTGAAGCCGTCGCCCAAGCCCACGGTGGGCGCCCGCCGATCAACGTGAAGTTCATCTTCGAGGGCGAGGAAGAAATCGGGAGTCCCAACCTGCGGGAGATCGTCCGGGAGCACGAGGAGCGGTTGAGCGCCGATGCGGTGGTCTCGGCGGATGGCGGGCAGCACGGTCCCGATACGCCCTCGGTGTCCGTCGCGCTCAAGGGACTTGGTGGCTGCCAGATCGACCTGACCACGGCCAGCAGCGATCTGCACTCGGGGATGTACGGCGCGATGGTGCCCAACGCCGTGCAGGCGTTGGTACAGCTGGCGGCAACCTTTCACGATGCGGAGGGTCGCGTGATGGTCGAGGGGTTCTACGACACCGTCAAGGACCTCACCGACGAGGAGCGTGAGGAGCTTGCCGCCACCCCGGTGGATGAGGAGGCGCTTAAACAGGACCTGGGTCTGGACGAGCTCTGGGGCGAAGCGGGCTGGACGCCCCGTGAGCGGCAGTGGGCACGTCCGACGCTTGACCTGAACGGCATCTGGGGCGGATTCCAGGGGCAAGGCATCAAGACGGTCACGCCCCGGGAAGCGCACGTCAAGGTCACGTGCCGACTTGTACCGGACCAGGATCCGGCGGAAGTCGTCGAGCTGATCCGCGCCCACGTCGAAGCGCATCGTCCCCCGGGAGCCACGGTCAGTGTCGTGTCGCTTCCCGGGTCGGCGAAGCCCTTCGTGATCGACCGGTCCAACGTCGCCCATCGAGCCGTGACCGATGTCCTTGAGGAGCTGTTCGGCAAGGAGCCTCTGGTGGTGCGTTCGGGCGGAACCGTTCCCGCAACGGGCATCTTCAAGGACGAGCTTGGCATCGACACCGCGACGCTTGGCTGGAGCCAGCCGGGAAGCGGAGCGCATGCGCCGAACGAGTGGTACCGGATCGAGGATTACTATCGCGGGCGCGTAGGGTACGCCGCGCTGATGGAGCGCTTGAGCCGTCCCTAGCCATCAGGCCCACGGCCGCACTGGTGATCCGTGGCCGTGGTGAGGCAGCGTGTGCTCCTGTTCGGGAACGGGTAAACTCTACCGGTCGTGCATCACCGTGTCCAAGAGTGTCCCCTGGGGCGTCCTCCATCGCCGCACCCATCAGACCGGATGGAGAGAAACGTTGGATTACATCATCTTCGGCCTCGGAGTGGGGGCAACGCTGACCCTCATCGGGTGGTCGTTCCGGATGTGGGGACCAGCCCTGCGCGACCGAACCTCATCTACAGAGGAAACGGTCCTCTCCGGTTACGAGCTGGTGAACCGGATGGCCTGGCAGCGATTCTGCCGGTCATGCGGCGCGGTCCTCGCGATGTTCGGCCTGCTGGTGCTGGCGGTCACGATCGTCGCCACGATCCTTACGCTCTCCAACCGCACTGGAAGCACGATCGTGCTCGCGACGTTCGTTGCCTGCCTGGTCGCGACACTGGTCTGGCTCGGCTTGTTTCTCCACCGCTTCGGCTCGCGGGGCATTTTTCGGCCTCCCATTGTCGAACCAGATTCCATGCCCGCCGCGGCGAGTCGGGAACCCGCCAGCCCCGACATGGTGGCAAGCCAGTCCGACGCACCGATGAGCCGTGGTGGCCCCTCGGTGATCGTGGCAAGCGGGAGTCAGCCGGACACGGTGGACGTGGCAATTGATACGGCGGGGGCCGACACCGAGCCGACCGGTGAGCCGTCCGATGAACAACCGGCGGTCTCGGACGACCCTTACGTCGAGACCGGCGATGAGGTTGCAGCATCGGCGCTTGAGCCCGATCTCGAAGACAAGGACATCCTCGTCCACGAGGAGAAGCCTT
>DASYVY010000445.1:0-3394 GCA_035936535.1 Thermomicrobiales bacterium
CTGGAGGACCACATTCTCGACATGCGGAAGCGCGTGCTCGCGGACATCGCTCCCCAGCTGACCACCGAGCAAAATCCCGTCGGTCCCCAGATCACCGGAGTCCGGTCATGAACGACACCCAGCGACAATGGCAGTATCACGTGCTCCGGACCGAGCCTCCATTCTCCGTCCAGGAGCTCGACGCACTTGGCAAGGAAGGCTGGGAGCTCGTCTCGGTGACGGCCGATCCGGGCACGCCGAAGGTCAGCCTGGTCTTCAAGCGGCCAGCGCCGGACTTCCGGACCCGGGTCACGCTCGACCAGCGGGCAGCGGTCGCCGGCGGGGCGACTGAGACGGAGACGTTTCGATGAAGCGCGGCGGCATTCTCCACCCAGCCATCAGCCACCTCCTCGCCAGCACCGGGCACACCGACTACTTCACGGTCTGCGATCGTGGCTTCCCCGTCCCGATCGGATCGGAACGGATTGACCTGGCCCTGGTCGATGGCATCCCGACGATCATCGATGTCCTGTCGGCGATCCAAGCTGAGTTCGTGATCGATCGGATTGTCGTCGCGGAAGAGGCCGGGACCGCCTCTCCTGCCTACGTCCGGGAGCTCCGCGATCTGGTCGCGCCTGTTCCCGTCGTGACGATGCCGCACCTGGAGCTCAAGCACCTGAGCCGGGATGCGCGTGCCACGATCCGCACCGGCGACGTCACACCGTACGCGAACATCCTGATCGTCTCCGGCTGACCCTAGGGCGCAGGGCAACCACCCCGCCGAGTGCAATGCGGACCCAACTACATAGACACACATCTATATTTACTGTACCATGCGGGCATGGCACGTCGATCGATCCGCATCCAACCCGAAGGCTGTTGCACCCCGCCACTTCGCTCCCCCGCGCCGGTCGAGGGCGGGAGTGAGGCAATCGTCTCCCGGTTCAAGGCGCTCGCGGACGCCACGCGATTCGAAATCTTCCGCCTCGTCGCGGCGCAGGACGCTCCTGTGTGCGCCTGCGACATCGTCGATCGATTCGAGGTCAGTCAACCCACCATCGCGCATCACATGAAGGTTCTGGAACGAGCCGGGTTGATTACCGTCTCCCGGCAAGGTGTCTGGGCCTATTACGCGGTCGACCCTAGGGGCCTGGAGGCGATTGGGGTGGTGATGTCCGGCCTGATGCCAGCGGGACTGCCCGCATCATCGGTAGTCCGCTGACTCCTTGCCGTTCCGGATATAGACCGTCATCGATCTTTCAGGAGGTCCTGTTGCCGCTTTTGACCCACTCGACACCTGATCGACGTCGTGACCGCCCACGCAATCGCTCGGTCGCGAGCCCGTTACTCCTGTCGCCGCCACGCGGCGGTCACGGATCGGCATCCTCCGGTTGGGCCGGCAATGCGGTCGCGGTGCGGAGAGGCTTGACGGGCATCCGTCTCACTCCGTCCGGCCACCTGGGCGTCGTCGCCACCGTCCGTACCACCACACACGAGGGCGGGACCGTATGATCGAGGGACACCTTGCCCGCCCCGCGGCCGATTCCGCCACGATGGCGAACCCGATTGGCCGCCTGTCGGCGATCGATCGCCTGCTTCCCCTCTGGATCTTCCTCGCGATGGGGTTGGGCATCGTCCTCGGGCGCGTGTTCCCCGGCCTGGGTGACCTTCTCGATCGGGTGAAGATCGCCGGGGTCTCGTTGCCGATCGCCCTCGGCCTGCTCTGGATGATGTATCCGGTGCTGGCCAAGGTCCGGTACGAAACGCTTGGGCGCTTCAGCACCCAAGGGAGGCTCATTGGCGTCTCAATGCTCCTGAACTGGGTGATCGGACCGTTGCTGATGTTCGGGCTCGCCTGGGCGTTTCTCCCGGACGAACCGGCCTACCGGACCGGCCTGATCCTGATCGGGCTCGCCCGATGCATCGCGATGGTCCTGATCTGGAACACGCTGGCCTGCGGCGACGGCGAGGTCGCCGCGGTCCTCGTCGCGATCAACTCGGTGTTCCAGATCGTGATGTACTCAGTGCTTGGGTGGCTGTTCCTGACCGAGATCCCCGGCTGGTTCGGCGCCCAATCGACCGCGGTCGACATCTCGATGGGCGAGCTCGCCGTGAACGTCCTGATCTTCCTTGGCATCCCCCTGCTCGCCGGATTCCTTACCCGGATCCTTCTGGTCGCGCGCCGGGGACGCACATGGTACGAGGACACGTTCATCCCCCGGATCGGACCGACCGCCCTCCTCGGCCTGCTCTACACGATCGTGATCATGTTCGCGATGCAGGGCGATCGCCTCATCGAGTTGCCACTGGATGTCGTCCGGATCGCGATCCCGCTCGTCATCTACTTCGCGCTGATGTTCAGCCTTGCGTTCATCATCTCTCGTCGGCTCGGGTTCTCCTACGAGGAAACCACCGCGCTCTCGTTCACGGCCGCCGGCAACAACTTCGAGCTCGCGATCGCCGTCGCGATCGGCGTGTTCGGCATCACCTCCGGTGAGGCTCTGGCCGGGGTGGTTGGCCCGCTGATCGAGGTTCCCGTGCTGATCGCCCTCGTCTATGTGTCGCTCTGGCTTCGCCCCCGGCTCTTTCCGAAGCAAGCAAGCGAGGGGGCAGCATCATGACCGGCAGCACTGACGACCTGCTCCTCAATCCGCGCGACCGGGCCTTGCTGGACGCCATCGAGCTTGTCACCAACAGAGCCAGGGAAGCGTGCGCCGGCGACTGCTGCACGCTGTCCGCATCTCTCGATGCCTGTGTGGATGAGGCGGTGACGCGCCTGTGGCGCCATCCCATCAAGACGTACGTGCCGCTGCTCGCGCTGCGGAATGTAGAGACGTGCATCCGGAACGGACGCTGTCCGGTACCAGAACCCGAGAGCTGACCGATGACCGCCCCAATGCAACGCATCGCGATTCTCAGCGATCTTCACGGCAACAGCGCGGCCACCCGGGCTGTCCTGGCTGACATCGATGCCGTGTCGCCGGACAGCGTCTATTGCCTGGGCGATCTGATCGGGTACGGACCCGAGCCGAACCAGACGATCGACCTCGTTCGCGAGCGCCGGATCCCGACGATCATGGGTAACTACGACGAGGGTGTCGGCTCGGACCGAGACGACTGCGGCTGCGCGTACAAGGATGCCAGCGAGCGCGATCGGGGGCAGCGCTCACTCATGTGGACGCGCGCGACCGTCACGCCGGAGCGCAAGGCGTGGCTGCGCGAGCTCCTGCCGGAGATCCGGCTGGAAATCGCCGGTGTTCGCCTCCGTCTCGTTCACGGCAGCCCGCGACGGATGAACGAGTACCTGTTCGAGGATCGCGACCCGAAGTCGCTGGCCCGCATCGCGGGCTCGGCCGATTGCGATGCGCTGCTGTTCGGGCATACCCACATTCCCTGGACGCGCACGATCGAGAGG
>DASYVY010000446.1:0-2377 GCA_035936535.1 Thermomicrobiales bacterium
CAGCGCGACGAGCCCGATCAGAAGCGGAAAGTTGCCGTAGGACGCGTCGATGAAATCCGCGTTCTGCGCCGCGAGGCCGCCGACCCGCACGGTACCGGGAAGGTCACCGGTGATTGCTTTTACTCGGCCCAGCGTTTCACGCCCGCTCTCGGAATTCCCGTCCGCTTCCGGGAAGGCGACGATCAGCGAGGTATCGCCTCTTCGCCAGGCATCGCCCTCTGGAGACACAGCCGCACGGACCCCCTCCACGTTCACCACCGCCGACGTGACGGCAGCGGGATCTGACGCCCGGGCCAGGATTTCGAAAGGCAGCAGCGCACCAGGGCCAATTCCCGATTGCTCCAGAGCGATGAGCCCCTCACGGGCCTCGCCACCGGTAGCCAGGGAATCCGCCACCGGATCGCCCACCGTCAGCGACAGCGCCGGAATGACCAGGGCGGCGAGCATCACCAGCGAGACACCGACCGCTACCCATCGCCGGCGCACCACGAGTTCCGCCCACCGTCCCCAGGTCCGGCTTTCCTGGTTACCTCGACGGAGCCGTGGCCGATCCAGACGGGGACCGACCGTGGACAGGAGCACCGGGAGCAGGGTGGTGGCGACGAGGACGCTGATCAGCGGGATCAGCAGGCCGGCGTAGCCGATGCTGCGCAGAAATGGCACCGGCAGCACAACAAGGGAGACGAGACTTACGCCAACCGTAATCCCGCTGAAGACGACGGCACTGCCCGCCGTTTCCATCGACCGCTGAACCGCCGCGTCGTTGTCCAGCCCTCCCTCGCGTTCCTCTCGCCACCGCGTGACGATGAGGAGGGCATAGTCGATCGCGACTCCCAGGCCGATCAGCGGAACGATGAACTGGACGATGAAGGAGACGCTGGCAATGGTCGTTACTCCCCAGATCACCAGCAACGACGAGAGGATAGCGATCCCCGCGACCACCAGCGGCACTAATGCGAGGAACGATCCGAATACCCAGGCAAGCACGACCAAAGCACCACCGGCCGCGATCAGTGTCTCCACCAGCGCACCGCCGCCCTCCGGTTCGCCTCCGCCTGCTTCCAGCTCGGCATAGCCGGACAGGTGGACCGGTGCTCCGCCGACCGTCGCTCCGGCGAGCACCTCACGCACCGCAACCGTCTCCGTCGACTCGATGAATCCCTCACCGCGCGGAACGAAGACGAGGCCGAAGGTGGTCCTGCCATCCTCGGATACGAAGGCACGGTCAGCGGTGGAGCTGTACGATGCAATCCTCGCGTTCGGCGCCGCCGCCTGGATCCGGGAAAACAGCGCTCCAAGCTCCTCACGCACCTCCGGCGAATCAACCGTCATTCCCTCCGGCAGGGACACGACCGGAACCAGGGGCGGAACCTGACCCCCGTTGCCATAGGCCTGGAGAATAGCCTGGCTCGTCTCGGCACCCTCCCCGGGTACACGGGTGTCCTGGGACAGGGAATCGACCGCCGCGGACGCGGTGCTTGCCGCGATGATCGTGACGAGCAGCCAGAAGACGGTGACAAGACGCTTGTGGCGCAGGACAAAACGTGTGAGTGACGTCATTGCTCCTCCCCTGGCAGATGCATCGCTTGCGCGGCCGAAAACACGACCTCGCTCTGTGGAATCTGGATCTGATGCTGAGCCTGGGCGCTTCATATGTGTTCCATTCTCCGTTCTCCGTCTGCGTGGTCCCGGTCAGCCCGGGATGCGGTGCAACGATCAGCAGTCGTGGGTGCAGGACCGAATCGGGAGCGGCGAAACGCAGGTGATGTGCCAGAAACGCCCGGGCGCCCGCCTCCCCAGGCATCACCGCAGATGTGGGCGGTGTAACAGAGCCCCGAACCCTGGGCGATAGGCTTCACGACCGACCGACATCGGCCACTCTATGTCACTCAGTGCCAAAATGAAACTGTATGTCTTTATGACAGATATAGCCAGGTTCCTGTATACTCTGCTCATGAGCCACATACCTGTCCCCGGCACGCTCCGCGAGCGGCAACGGGACCGAACCCGTGAGGATATCCAGGCAGCCGCGTTCTCCCTCTTCGCCGAGAACGGGTTCGAGAACACGACCGTGGCCGCGATCTCCGCCACGGCGGGCATCGCGGTCCGAACGTTTTTCCGATACTTTCCAACCAAGGAGGATGTCGTCTTCGGCGATCACGCCGACACGATTGCCCGCTTCCGCGCTGCACTGGAGGCGACCCCATCGGACGACCCTCCGATGCGCCGGGTCAAGCAGGCCGTACTGGCCGTCCAGCAGCCGGGACAGCACCGCGATCGGGAGATCATGCGGGCCCGGCTGATTGCCGAAGCTCCATCCCTGCGCGCGCGGTCTCACCAACTGATCGAGCATTTCGAGCAAGTGCTCGCCGAGGCC
>DASYVY010000447.1:0-1855 GCA_035936535.1 Thermomicrobiales bacterium
GGGCAGGTGCTCCTGTGGTCGACCGGGATAGGGTGGGCATGATGCCTGAAGGGACAACGGTCGAATCGCCAAGCCGGGACGCCACAGGGGCGTCCACTACGAATTTTGCCAGGAGTATCCCACGGCCATCCATCCGACGGCGCCGTGGACTACCGCGGCTGCCACTCTCCGCTATTGTAGCGGGCTTCCTGGATCACTCGATATCACCATCCAGCCACTGCTGGACGTACTCTGGCAAGGTGTCCCAGTCCGCTTCGTAGATCCACTGGCCGTCGTCCGTTTCGCCCTCGCTGAGCCTGTCTGTCATCGTCCCGAAGGCGACATCTTCGGCCGTCAGATCCGGCGCGGCTCGCGCGAACCTGAGCTGCAACGGGAGGGGCAGCTCGATCCGGACTGCGTCGCCGACGAGATCGAGCAGGGCCGGCACATCCTCCAGCAGGTCGCTCTCGCGCGCCGCGTCGACCAGCGCCGTCAGCACGAGTTGCTGTCGCATCACCCGCCCGTCGTCCCCATCCTGGTGCCGCACCCGCGTGAACTCGAGCGCCGATTCACCATCGAGCTCGATCTGGCCTTCGGGAAATATCACCGCCTCGGAATCCGGCTCGTAGATCGTGTACGGGTTGTCGACCGTGATCCCGCCGACCGCCTCGACCAGCGCCGGGAGACCCGCGAAATCGGTCACGGCCCCGCCGTCGATCTCCAGCCCGAAGTTGCGTTCGACGGTCGCGATCGTGCTGGCGAACCCGGATTTCCAGTCGCGATCCGGGTCCGCGTTGATCCCGTAGTCATAGGCGGTGGTGATCTTGTCCCTCCCGACGCCGGGGATGATCACGTACAGATCGCGCGGGATGGACAGCGCGCGGACCGTCCCGGCTTCCAGATCGACCCGCGCAATCAGCAGCACGTCGGTATTCTGGGGGCCTTCCGGCGTGCGTGTATCGAGTCCGGCGAGCACGACCGTCGCGATGTCCCGAGCATCGGCGCGTTGGGTGGCTTGGCCGGCCCGGGCGGAAGCCAGCGACACCGCGACACCGAGCAGGGCGGCAGCTCCACCCGCGACGAGGCGACGGCGATCGATCGGCCGAATCACGTTGGAATGAAAAGAAGTCATCGCCTGTTGGTCCCCTGTACACGCGGGCATGGCTCACGGGCTTGTGGAACGGTGCCCGGTGCCTTGAAGCTTACAGTGGATGTGGCGAGGCATCGGGACTGACCTCACGTCAGGTGGTGGCGATCGTTCTTCTAGCAGGTGTGGTGGTGGCCGGACTCAGCGAAGGTGGAGAAGCATTGCCGGATCGCACTGCAACCCGCGCGGTTCCGGTTTCCGCGCTTGTTATGCTTATGGCAAGAGTCTTGCCCGCATCCACTGAAAGAGCACCTCCATGAGCATCCGCACGAGCAGCCTCACGAGCACGAGCATCCCCGAATCGCCGCCTGAGGCATCCGCCCCACCGGCCGTGTCCTGGCTCGACAACTTTAGCGAAGCCACCACACTCGCCCGTGCCCAGCGCAAGCCCATTCTCGTCGATGTCTACCAGGACGACTGCGGCGGCTGTGACAAGCTCGATCTGGAAACGTTCAGCGACGAGCGGGTGCAGTTCGCGATCGGCACCCGCTTCATCCCGGTCAAGCTCCACCTCTTTGCGGACCGCGCCTTCACGCGGGACAACCAGGTGTTCTGGACGCCGACGATCTTGTTCGCGGACCGCAGCGGACGGGTCCGCTACACGTCCGAGAACTATCTGCCGGTGCCGGAGTTCCTGGACGTCCTCGACATCGGGGAGGCGATGGTGCTGATGCGCTGGAAGGGGTACGACGAGGCGATCGCCCTGCTCGCCGGGCTGGAGTACCGCTC
>DASYVY010000448.1:0-4374 GCA_035936535.1 Thermomicrobiales bacterium
GAGTAGGGGCAGACCCCCATGTCTGCCCGGTGAAGCGAAAGTTCACGTTGTCGACACCGCCATTGTTCAGTCCTGGTCTAGCGAGCCGATCTCGCCTGGCACAGGATGAGCCGCCGTTTGCGCCGGATGGCAAACGAGCACGCTATCGTCGCCCCCGGGGTGGACGCGAATGGACCGCATCGCACCGTGGCCGCTCACAGGCGATCACGCCATGATCGATGGACCGCTTTCGCCCAATCACTTCGCCGTCGTGTAGTGGCCGGTCTCACAGGTGATGGCGAAGCCATCAATGGGACGCTCCGCTCAATTGCTTCGCAATTGCCTAATGGCGGATGCGGCCCACTGTGCCGACCACCAGTCGCCCCGACAACGCTCGCCCTAACAGGAAAGCGGTCCTCGACAACGATGGCTGGCACAAGGCCGGCCACTACAACACGCCCGGTCACAAGGGCAGACCTGCGTGTCTGCCCCTACGAAACGGTGTCGTGTCTCGCCTATTCGAGGCTCATCCGGCGCAGGCGCCAGGTGCACAGGAGCAGCGAGATGAGGCAGATCGACGCAACCGTAATCACGACCGTCGATTCGGCGGAAAGCTGCGGGATCGTGAATCGGCGGTCATCGAGCAGGCGGACGAAATAGGACTGGGAGTAATGGCGGATGCTGATTGCCCTGATCCCGGGCAAAAACCGGGACAGCGCCGATTCCCAGACGAAGACGTAGAACACGCCGACCAGCAATGCCCGCTGGATCACCATGCTGAGCAGCATGAACAGCGAGCCGAAGCCGATGATCGCGACGAGGCTGGACAGCAGGGATGGCAGCAGCAGATCCCGCATCGCGTCGAGGTTGCCAAAGGACACGATCAGCCAGGTGAGCGCGATTCCCGCCCAGACGATCGGCACGACCACCAGCAGCACCGCCAGGAACTTCTGGATCACGATCGTGAAGCGGCTGATCGGCTTGAGCGCGATGTACTGCAGCGTCCGGTCCTCGATCTCGTCGCCGATCGCGGCGGTCGCCAGCACCAGGGTCGCGAGCGGAAGCAGGGTCGAGGCAACGAAGTTGAGGTAGATGTTCTCGGCGTAGATCGTCCGCAACTCGCGAATGTTCAGCTGCTCCGGAACCAGCCGCGGGATCAGCGCGAACAGGCACGAGAGGAACGCGATCCCGATCACCACGTAGAGGGCCTTCGAGCGCAGGAACTGCCGGACCGTCAGCCCGGTGATGGTCAATGGGACGGTCATGCGGCTATTGCTCCACGAGATACGAGAAGACGGACGTCAGCGATTCGTCGGTGGCCTGCACCTCGTAGAGCCGGATTCGCTCCCGCTGGGCGGCAACCGGCAACACCTGGTAGAAGGTCCGCACGTCGTCCGTCGCCGCGATGATCCGGTCCTGAGGATCGATCCGGACGGATTGCACCATCGGTTGTCCGATCAGGGCTGCCGCCAGGCGTCGCGAATCGGAGGCGCGAATCCGGACCTCGTGATCGTGCTCGTCGATCTTGTCCCGGATCGCCCGGAAGTCCCCGGCGGCGGCCAGCTTGCCATTGATGATGACGAGGATGTTCTGCGCGAACCGCTCGACCTCGACCAGCACGTGGGAGGACACCACCACCGTCTTTCCGGCGGAGCCGAGATCGCGGATCAGCCGGATCAGGTGCGCCCGCTGGACGGGGTCGGTGCCGTTGAGCGGTTCGTCCATCAGGATCACGCCGGGGTCGTGCACGAGCGCGCCCGCAACCTTGATGCGTTGGCGCATGCCCTTGGAATAGCCACCGATCCTGCGATCCGCGGCCTCCTGCATGTCGACCAGATCGATCACCCGCTCCACAGCCTCGCCCAGGCGCGGAACCTTCTGCAGCCGGGCGTTGAGGCGCACGAACTCCCGCCCGGTGAGAAACGGGTAGATCACCTCATGCTCGGAGACGAGCCCGAGATTGCGGTACGTCCGGGGCCGTCCCCGCGCTGGCTGGTCCTCGATCAGGACCCGTCCTGACGAAGGCGCCTGAAGCCCTGCCATCATCTTGAGCGTTGTCGATTTCCCGGCGCCATTGGGGCCGAGCAGCCCCGTGACGCCGGGGCCGATGCCGAACGACACATCGGAGACGGCGACGATATCGCCGTACCATTTCGAGACCTTGTCAAGCTCGATCGTTGCCCGCTCGCCGCTGCCCAGTCCAGCCATCGTTCCCCGGCCGGGGTCCGTGAGCGGGTCTTCCCCGGTCGTGGCGACCTGCCCGTTTGGCGTCCGTGGATCCGTCCGTCGTGTCGTCATCGCGCTCATCGCCTAAGCCTCATCCCGCGGCGCATACCGCCAGCGCATGATCACGATGCCCAGCGCCGCAAGCGCGAGGACATAGGCTGTATAGACCCCCAGCGAAAAATCGGCCCGCTCCACAAATTCGTTCTGGACATCATTGAAAAGATGATCCGAAATGCCCGCGAACACATCCGTCAGGCTGGCGAAAATGAAGAAACGGCTCCAGGTATAGTCCTCGAGCAGCTCCATCGCGACACTGGCGATCGAGGTGACCAGCGTGAAGCCGATCACGATCACCGTGATCGCCACGCCTTTCCGGTCGGTCAGGGACGAGATCATCAGCCCCCCGGTCCCGAGCGTGATCGCGATCAGCACACCGAGCAGGATGGCCCGCCCAAGATCGCCGACATTGTCCCGCATCGCCCGCCACGGGGATTCGGCAACCAACTGCCTTCCAAGCCAGAGCACGATCGAGGGAACGACGGAAAGCGTCATCGTCAGGACCGTCATCGCCGCGACTTTGGCGAAGACGTAGTCCGAACGGGAGATTGCCCGCGAGAAGTACAGCGGGAGGATGCGCTCCCGCTTGTCGACGCAGACCATCTCCGGAGCCGTGGTTGCGACGAAGATGCCGACGATCAGGAAGATCGAGGTCATGTATCCGGAGTAGGACGCGAAGTTGACCTCGGGCGCGATCGCGCTGATGCCGATCATCACGATCAACGGGACGAGCGCCGCCGTGTAGAGCAGGAACGGCAGCACCTTCGCCGTCCAGCTCTTGCGGATCCCGAGCGCCCGCTTGATCGAGTACCCGTAGAGCGAGCGAACAGCCTGCCGCCGGCCAAGCCGGGGACCGTTGTAGTGGGCGTAGCCGCGGTCGAACACCTCACCATATCGCCCGGGCGATGGGACCGGGCGGACCTCCGGACCGGCGGTGCTACTGGCTGACATGGTTGGCCTCCCGAGCCGCCCCGACATCCCCAAGGTAGATGTCCTCAAGTGTCTTCGATCGCGAGCGGAGCCCGCGCAGGGACGCGCCCTGGTGGACCGCAAGATCGCGGATCAGGTCGTAGACACGCTCGTCGGTCGCATCCACGATCATCTCATCCTGCCCCATGTCCAGATCGCCCTGCCGCACGCCTACACCCCGCTCCCGGAGGACCGAGGCGAAGGCCCCGTGATCGCCATCGATCCTGACCACGATCTCGCCGCCGATGGTGCCGAGATCGTCCAGCCGCTGGGAGGTGACCAGACGGCCACCGTCCAGGATCACGACGTAGTCACAGACACGCTCGATGTCCTCGAGGATATGCGACGAGAACACGACCGCGATCCCGAGGTTCCTGTAGATGCGTTCGACGAGCTCGAGCATGTCCTCGCGCCCCTGCGGGTCCATGCCGGCGGTCGGTTCATCGAGGAAGACGAGATCGGGGTCGTGGACGATCGCCTGCGCGAGCTTGACCCGCTGCCGCATTCCCGTCGAGAACCCCTTGATCAGCCGGTATCGTTCTTCGGACAGCCCCACCTGATAGAGCACGTCCGCGGCTCGCTGTCGCGCCGCGCGCGTTGGCAGCCCGCTCATCTCCGCCATGTGCGCGACGAAGTCCGCCGCCGTCGTGGCCATCGGCAAGGCATCGGCTTCCGGCATGTAGCCGACATGTTCCCGAACTTTCGTCCCCTCGGTCTGGGTGTCGTAGCCCACGACCCGGGCGGATCCTTCGCTCGGCTTCGAGAGCCCCAGCAGCGTCCGGATCAGGGTCGTCTTGCCCGCGCCGTTGGCGCCCAGCAAGCCGACAGAGGCCCGGGGAATCGAGAGGCTGACGTTGTCCAGCGCCAGGACCCGCCGAAACTTCTTGCTCAACCCCCGCACCTCGATCACGGGGTCACCCGCCCCCTGGTGGGGCGCGTCAGCGAAGTTCCCGGTCGATGTGTCGTCGATCAGATCAGTGGTCGTCACGCCTGTATCACATTCCGCATGGCCGCGCTCCACTACCTTCCAGCATTCTGCATCTGGTCCGGATCAGCCCCGGTGACGATGTTCCCATCACTGGAGTCTACCAGTCGCGGAAACGCCCGATGTGTCGAAAGCATTGCAGGAGTTCGTCACCGTGC
>DASYVY010000449.1:0-2247 GCA_035936535.1 Thermomicrobiales bacterium
CCACGAAGTTGGCCAATCGATCGACAGCGACAAGCTCGACAGTCTTGTCGTCGATCGCGCGGTAGCTCGCGAGCGCACCGGTGACCGAAGACCGTCGCACACTAAGGCTGTCTTCGGCGACCACGGAATCAAAGGTGAAGACGACATCGTCGGCGGTGACCGGCTGACCGTCGTGCCACATCGCATTCTCGTTGATGTGGAACGTGTAGGTCAGGCCATCCTCTGAGACTTCCCAGTAATCGGCAAGCGAAGGGACCGGCGTTCCGTCGATGGCGCTGCTGTCCGCCAGCGACTCGAAGACGAACCCGGTGATGAGACCGGAATATACGTCCACCACGAGTGTCGGGTTCAGGGTCGTGATGTCAGAGGTTTCGGTGTAGATCACCTGTCCACCGGTTGATTGCGGCTCCTCGAGTTGGTACTCCTCGCGGAGCGCGGCAAGGTACTCGTCTCTCGTAATCGAGCGCGTTCCCGCGCCAGCGACCGGGCTCGCCACCGGCGAAGCGGCGGGCGACCCCACCGGGGAGGCTTGCGGCGAGGCCTCAGGTGATGCATCCTGGGCGGCCGCCTGGCTGGCGAGCAGACCAGCCGCCGTTCCGGAAAGGCCGAATGCGGCGGCGCGCGAGAAAAAGCCACGGCGCGATATCTCGCCGCGACGAAGAGCATCAACAAGGTGATCGATGTCCGGCTTGGCCATGGCGCTTCCCTCCGTTGTAAACCACTGCATTGGAGACGGGAACGTCCTGTCTCCTGTCATGGCGAACGCGTCGCGTACGGCTCCGTCATTACGTCATTTCCGGTGACGCCGTCGGCTCACATGTGACATTGGCAGGACGCGGTTTCCTGCCTACATTCGCATATTTCCTTCCCAATGTTCAACCTGTTCCGCTCTCCGCCTCAGCGTGACAGCGGCGGGATGTGCGCGTCGAACAATCTCTCGGCCCGTTCCCTGGGAAGCGTGGTGCGCTGCAGGTGCCAGAGTGCCGGCGGCAGCGCCGCGTGGAACGTGCCGATGGTCTTGTCGAGATTGGCCGCGCGCTCCAGGTACTGAAGGCGCATGTGCTCCCGCATCCGCACGAGGTCCACAAGCGTCAGCGGCGACTCTCGTGGCTCGACCGCGGCGTCGGAGAAGTCCAGCCACTGCCGCAGCCGTCGCCAGAACGCCCACCACGGAAGCGCGGCCCCGGGTTTCGGTGCATCGTCGGTCTCCGGCGCGGCATCGCGCTCGCCCACACGCGCCCGCAGGGTCTCGAGGTACGCCCCCGACCGATGCAGGAAGTCGTTAAGCTCGGCACGCGCCGCCGTGATCTGACGGTCGAGTTCCATCCAGGTCGGCGCGTATCCGGCGTTCTTGAGCCGCGAATACGCCATGTCCATGCTGGGATCGAACGGGTTGGACTCGATCCGAATCGGTTTCCCATGGCCCGGAAGATTGGAGAACTCGCCTCGCTCCATGGCGTCCCGGATCTCCTTCTCGATCCAGTCGTCCCAGTCATCGATGGTCTTGCTTCGGAAGTCGTCCTCTTTGCGCGTCGGGCTCATCCCTCACCCCGTCATGACGACAGATCGTTCTTATGACTTGTGAGAATTGTAACGAACTGTCACGGCGCGGGCCCAATGGCTGGCGACTCCGGCCCCAGGCAGGGCTTGCCGGTGAGCGCGGCGACATTTCGTCGCACACGTTCCACAGGTGGTTTCATGCGGTTGAAAGCCGCGCGGCCTGGCAGGGCGGGGCACGCCGACACACAACGGTAACGAATCCGCAACCTCCGCTTGATCCGCGGCGGCGGCGCATCCACTACAGTTGGGAAGCAACATGGGGATCATGGCAACGACGATGCAGCCACATGTGTATGATCGTGATATTCCATCCGCCCAGCGCGACGCACGCCAGAAAGGCCCAGCTCGATGACCACACCCGACGCTTCCCGCCCAGGATGGATCCACCCGTTGATCACCCGGGTCGATCCATTGCTCAATCGCCGTCGCCTGCTGACCCTGGGAGCGACTGGCCTGGCGGCCGTGCTCAGGGCGCAGTCTGGTTCGGCTCAGGAGGCCACGCCCGAAGCGACACCTGCAGGCACCCCCGAAGGAACCCCCGAAGGAACCCCGGTCGTCCCTGGCGTGGCATCACTCGGGGAAGGATTGACGGGGGATCCCGAGGCCGTCGAGATCCTGCGCAATGCCGCCAGGGTGATGGCGGAGCTGTCGACCTTCGCGTTCGAGATCGAGACAACGCGCGGGGAG
>DASYVY010000450.1:0-2882 GCA_035936535.1 Thermomicrobiales bacterium
GGCTGCCGCCGTGGGCGCGGGAGGCGAGTGAGGATGCCCTGCGCGAGTGGATGATCGCCGAGCTTACCGGTGAGATAGAGGGTACCGGCGTGCAGGCAGGCTGGATCAAGGTCGGCTCCACCGACGATGGCGTGACGGGAATGGAGGCGAAGGTGCTGCGCGCGGCGGCGGGCGCGGCGATCGAGACCGGCGCCACGATCGGCAGCCACACCGTGCGAGGCCATGTTGCCCGGAATCAGCTCGACATCATCGAGTCGGTCGGCGCGCCGCCGGACACCTTCGTCTGGATCCACGCCCATCAGGAGCCGGACGCGGCAATGCACCACGAGCTCGGTCGCCGTGGCGCGTGGATCGAGTACGACGGCATTGGGGAGCCCGTGGACGTTGAGCGCTTCATTGACCTGATCCAGCGCGGCCTCGACGCCGGACTCGAGGGTCGGTTGCTGCTCAGCCAGGATCGCGGCTGGTACGACCCGGCCCAGCCGGGCGGTGGCATCCCGAAGCCGTTCACCTACTTGCCGGACCAGTTCCTGCCCAAGCTCGCTGACGCCGGCATCGACGACGGAACCATCGATCGCCTCATGCGCCGCAACCCCTTCGATGCCTTCGCGCGCCCAACCTCGTGATCCTCTGCGGCAAACCGCTTCTATTAGAGACGGTAGGCTCGACGCGGATTGCCGTTTGCTGATGACCGTGCTGTACGGGAGTACCCTGCGTTCATGCCCGACTTGATCCGCGCCAACATCGAAAACCTGATCTGGATCGGTATCGTGGCCCTGGTTGGCATCCTCGCGGGTGTGGCGCTGCGCTCCGTGATCCGGCGCTCCGAGGGTCGAAACGCCGATCTGGTGCTCGTGGTCGACCGCGGCCAGAAGGCGTTCATCGCGGTAGTGGTGATGGCCACAGCGCGGATTGCGTTGCTCCGACTCGATGAGGGCGACTCCCCGCTCGTGGAAATCGCGGAGCGCGTGACATCGATCGTATTCATCGCCACGCTTGTGTGGCTGGTCATCGAGGTCCTGCTCGCCACCGAGGTGGTGGTGCTGTCTCGCTACGCGCCGCTGAGCCAGATCGGTCAGGTGGACGTCCGCAAGACCCGCACGCAGATCATCCTGGTCCGCCGGCTGATCGTCGCCGTCGTGATCACGATCGGGGTCGCCGCGGCGCTGATGACCTTCCCGGCCGTGCGGGTGATGGAGCAAGGCCTTCTCGCATCGGCCGGGCTCATCTCGATCGTGGCGGGGCTCACCGCGCAGTCGGCGCTGACCAACGTCTTCGCCGGCATCCAGCTGACCCTGAGCAACGCCATGCACGTGGGTGACGTGGTGAGTGTCGAGGGCGAATCGGGCACCATCGGCGAGATCACGCTGACCTATGTGGTGCTCTACCTGTGGGATGACCGGCGGCTGATCCTCCCGACCAGCCATTTCGTTTCCAACCCATACGAGAACTGAACCCGCCGCGGCGGGCGTATCACCGGCATCGTCGATCTCGACGTCGACTGGACGGTGCCGCTGGACGCCCTGCGCGAGGAGTTCGAGCGGGTGCTGCGCGAGACACCGCGCTGAGTCGGTTCTCGATGATTCACCGCGGCAGAGCCCAGTATCTCCACAGCGCGGGGAAATGCGTCGGGATAGTTCCCCGCACTGATCATGCCCTGTTGAGGACTTTGCGCTTCGAACGCGAAGGAATAGCCGTTTAGGCTCGCAACACGTTCCCGCCATGCTCGACCGGATCGGGTCATGAGGATCGGTGCACCGCGGCTCACTGCTCGGTCGACGAGGTCGAAACTGAACTCCTGTGACGGCACAGTGCCCGGGAACCTCGGGTCGTTGTTTGAGTGATACGGGAAGTACTCGACGACGAGGATGCTGCGGGCGACAGTGCGCTCGCCAGCCGCGGCGATGGGCCTGTTCAGCTTGCTGCGCCACCACTGCGGCCCTGGAGCCCATCCAATCCGGGGATCCAGCATGTAGAGCGGGTACTCATCGAGGGATTGGTAGATATTCCCCCACCATAGCGCCTCGCCGTCTGGGTGCTGATGAAGCAGCAGATCATCGGATGTGTATCCAGGGTTGAGGTACAGCAAGACGATCGGCGCATTGAGCGAGCCGATGTACGGCTCGGGCCTGATATCCAGCCTGAGCAGGCGCCCATCGTTGTCCTGACATCGCCGGTTGAACCGGTCGATCGCGGGCAGATCGTCGGCCAGGACAAACGGCGTGGTGTCAGGAAGAGCACACCAAGGGTTTTTCATGGGCGGCTCAGCCTGCGCTTTTTTATCAGTGCGTCGAGTTCGTCAGTTGTTTCTGGCTCGCTTCTGATCGCGGCTTCAGACGCATAGCGATGCCCTTGTGTCCA
This sequence comes from Thermomicrobiales bacterium, assembly GCA_035936535.1. Classification (GTDB taxonomy): domain Bacteria; phylum Chloroflexota; class Chloroflexia; order Thermomicrobiales; family UBA6265; genus CADCWJ01. Next base: position 2,362 of record DASYVY010000450.1, read on the forward strand.
TGCCGAGCCTCGGCCCATACGGGAGTTGCGGATCGGGCTAGAGACCACGAGCGTTTCCGATGAGTGAGGCGGGGAGAGAAGGAATATCTGGCTCCTCCCGCCTTCTTGTCTCCCATCCAGCAGGAGCAAGCCGACAACGGCGGCGAATCTCCCGTCCTCCGGATCCCCCAACGTGAGCCACGTGTGGACCGTGTCGCGAGTTTCCGGAACGTGATCCCGGCGCCCCTGAATCCGGGGAAACTCCGGGTGGATCATATGCTTTTCGTAGTACCCGATCCTGTCTACATCGGAACGAAAGGTTCGTCCTGCCTGACAGATGTATGCGCCGTATCGATGCCAAGCATGGTACGCCCACTTGCCTGCGGGCACGATGAGCACGTTCGACGCACTGACGTCGTCGTCACGCATATTCCCTCCCGACACTCAATGACGTTGCGGCACACTCCCGTACGGTATCGCAATGAGCTTTCCAGCAGGCGCAGGACCGGTTCTAGAGCCTGTTATGCACTTTGGATGGGGGG
>DASYVY010000451.1:0-12430 GCA_035936535.1 Thermomicrobiales bacterium
TGACCCGCCGTGCCGTGTCATCGCGAGAGACGGACAACCGACGAGGGTCAGGTCCGGACATCAGGCAACTACCGGAGCGGCCGACATCGTCCCATTGAAGCTGAAATCGCCGTCCCTCACACTCACGATCACCTCTTCCCCATCATGGATGGATCCGTTGAGTATCTGCAGCGCCAGGGGATCGAGGATGCGCTTCTGGAGAACACGCTTGAGCGGGCGTGCTCCGAATGCCGGATCGTATCCCAGCGTCGCGATCAAGTCGGCTGCCTCATCCGTCAGGGTCAACGTGATTCCCCGGTCCGCCAGCCGCTTCGAGATCGAATCGAGCTGGATCTTAACGATCTCCGCTATCTGGTCACGCGTGAGCGGGAGGAAGATGATCGTCTCATCGATGCGATTCAGGAATTCAGGGCGGAAGTTTGCCTGAAGCGCTTCCATCACCTGACGGCGCATTTCAGCATGCTGCCCCGGCGTGCTCGACGCGATGTATGAAGAGCCAAGGTTGCTGGTCATGATCAGCACCGTGTTCTTGAAGTCCACCGTCCGGCCTTGGCCATCGGTCAGGCGCCCGTCATCGAGAATCTGGAGCAGGACGTTGAAGACATCCGGGTGCGCCTTTTCGATCTCGTCGAACAGCACAACGCTGTACGGGCGGCGCCGGACGGCCTCGGAGAGCTGACCGCCCTCTTCGTATCCGACATAACCGGGAGGAGCCCCGATCAGGCGGCTGACCGCATGCCGCTCCATGTACTCGGACATGTCAATCCGGACCATCGCCTGGTCGCTGTCGAACAGGAACTCGGCCAGCCCGCGAGCGAGTTCTGTCTTGCCGACGCCAGTGGGGCCGAGGAAGATGAAGCTACCCTGCGGGCGGTTCGGATCCGAGAGACCCGCTCGGGACCGCCTGATCGCATTGGAAACCGCACTGATCGCCTCATCCTGCCCGACGACTCGCTGATGCAGCCGCTCCTCCATGTGGATGAGTTTCTGGATCTCGCCTTCCATCAGGCGAGTGACCGGAATACCCGTCCAGCGGCTTACCACTTCACCGATGTCGTCCGCATCCACCTCTTCCTTGAGGAGCTTGCCCGACGCCTGGAGTCGCCCAAGCGCGGATTCCCGCTCCCTCAGTTGCGTCTCGAGATTCTTCATCCGACCGTACTGGAGTTCCGCGGCCTTGTTGTAGTCGTACGCGCGTTGTGCCTGCTCGATCTCGACGCGGGTGCGGTCCATCTCGTCGCGGAACTCGGAAATGGCAAGGATGGCTTCCCGCTCCTGATCCCACTTCGAGCGAAGGGCATCCCGCTCCTCCTTGAAGTTGGCGAGATCCCGGTCGAGCGCGGCGAGCCGGCGCACGGATGCCTCATCCTTCTCCTTTCGAAGGGCTTCGCGCTCGATCTCCAGTTGCATAATTCGACGCTCTGCCTCGTCAAGTTCGACGGGCATCGACGTGATTTCCATACGAAGCTTCGACGCAGCTTCATCGACCAGGTCGATCGCCTTGTCGGGAAGGAACCGGTCAGAGATATACCGGTCGGAAAGCGTGGCGGCGGCGACCAGTGCGCTATCGAGGATCTTGACCTTGTGATGCACCTCGTAACGCTCACGGAGGCCCCGCAGGATCGAGATCGTGTCTTCGACCGACGGCTCGCCGACCAGCACCGGCTGGAACCGCCGTTCAAGCGCGGCGTCCTTCTCGATGTACTTCCGATATTCGTTCAGCGTAGTGGCACCGATCGCGTGCAGTTCCCCACGAGCGAGCAGCGGCTTGAGCATGTTCGATGCATCCATCGATCCCTCAGCGGCGCCAGCCCCCACAACCGTGTGCAGCTCGTCGATGAACATGATGATCTGCCCAGCGGACGACTGGACTTCCTTGAGGACCGCCTTGAGGCGCTCCTCGAACTCGCCGCGAAACTTCGCGCCAGCAATCAGCGATCCCAGATCGAGCGCGATAATCGCCTTGTCGCGAAGTCCATCCGGAACGTCCCCCCGGACGATACGCTGGGCCAGTCCTTCCGCGATCGCCGTCTTTCCCACGCCGGGCTCGCCGATCAGTACAGGATTGTTCTTGGTCCGGCGCGACAACACCTGGATCACCCGCCGAATCTCCTCATCGCGCCCGATAACGGGATCCAGCTTGCCTTCACGGGCGAGCTCGGTGAGGTCACGGCCATACTTCTCCAGGGCCTGGTAGGTGCTCTCCGGGTTTGGATCGGTTACACGCTGGTTGCCGCGGATGTCGTTCAAGGCGCCATAGATCCGATCCTTGTCGACACCGTAGCGCCGAAGCACCGCTTCCGCCTGGCTGCGCTCCACGCTGATGATGCCCAGCAGCAGATGCTCGGCGCTGATGTATTCGTCGCCGAACTGGGCAGCTTCGGTTTCCGCCTGCTGCAGCGCCTTCCGAAGCCCGGCACTCACAACGGCATCTGCAGAGAACTGAAGCTTCGGTGATTGATCGATGATGCCATCCAAGTCACGCAGGACCGTCTGCGGTTCTACGGACAGGCGCTGCAGGATCTGGGGAACAACACCATCCTGCTGATCGATCAGGGCGTAGAGCAACGCTTCGGGCTCGAATTGCGCCAGCTTTCTCTGTTCCGTGATCTGCTGGCCAGTGATGATCGCGTCCCGAGCTTTCTCTGTGAATTGTTGTTGAGGTGAAGACATGCCAAAAGCTCCTGGTTCATCTATCGGGCCTATTGCCCATCAGGCTTGGAGGTCATTCTCAATGTCATGATCGGGAGAATCGGTTGTGGGTCAGGTTTGGTGTCGACGTTGCGATCGGACCTGGGCTTGTTCAACAAATCCCAGCTTCCGGAGCACGTCATCGAAGGCACTCGCCAGATGCTCGTCGCTCAACTCGGGCGGGGAAGTCGTGGCGCCCTGCTTGAGGGACTGGAGTTGGCGAGTCAGCTCCAGGGCAAGCTGGACACCGGCCAGGTTCAGGCCGCGTTCTTCGACCAGGTACTTCACTTGACGCAATTGCTCAATGTCGCTATCAGAATACAAGCGGAGATTGCCCGTCGTCCGTGACGGGGCAATAAGCCCTTCCCGCTCGTACTTGCGCAATGTTTGGGGATGCATTTCCACCAGCCGCGCCGCGACGCTGATGACGAACAACGGTTCCGAAAAGTGTGGCGCCATGAACTCACCCTCCAGCAAGACGACTACAGACAAATAATACTTCTTGATACGAACCGTGTCAACGTCGATGCCTTTGCCTTTTGGCTGGCTATCGTAGGAGGTGGTCAATGCGCGTTTATGCCCATCGAGGTGCTTCGGCTGAGCGACCGGAAAATACGCTCGCGTCCTTCCGACGTGCCCTGGAACTGGGGGCACAAGGAATCGAAATGGATGTACATCTATCCAGGGACGGGGTCCCCGTCGTCATCCATGACTCGACGCTCGATCGCACGACGAATGGCCAGGGCAAGGTTGCGGCGTTCGATATTGCGGACCTCCAGCTCCTGAACGCGGGCGGCGGGGAAACCCTTCCTACGCTTCATGATGTTCTGGAGCTGGTCAGCGGCCGGGCCCACGTCGACATCGAGGTCAAGGCGGGACGTGCGGCAGAGGCCGTGCTTGACGAGGCCGTAAACCACCCTGATTTCGCCTAGGCCATGTCGTCGTTCGACCATGACGTATTGCGCTACGTGCAATCAGCTCACCCATGTGTTGAGCTTTGGCCGCTCACGGTGGGCGCGTCGGATGAAGTGCTGGCGACGGCCGCGGCGCTCAACAGCTCCGTTATCGCGATATCCGATGCGGGGCTTGACGAGGATGTCGCTCAGTACATCAACAGGGAGGGCTTCAAGAGCTGGGTATGGACGGTCAATGACCCGCAGCGTGCCCGAATCTTGATGACCTGGCCGGTGATCGGAATCTGCACGGATGACCCGGCACGGCTGCTTGGTATTGGCGGGGGCTTTAACCGGGATTGAGAATCTATCCCGTGCCACCGGTGATCCGCGAGAATCGGTATTATTCCGGGAGCGCTGAGGGCAAAGGTCGGGGAAGATCCTTTCCCGCCACCCGTCGGTGAACAGGAAAGCACACAGGAACGGAGATCATGGCGAACCTGATTACTATCGGGCGACTCTTTCTGCTGTTCTTCGTTGTGTGGCTTATGTATGTCGGCGACGCGAGAATCCTGACAGTCTGCATGGTCCTGATCATCGTCGTGTTCGCCAGTGATGGCCTCGATGGGTGGGTGGCGCGGAAGCGACAATCAACGTCCACCTTTGGGGCCGTATTCGACATTGCCGGCGACCGCATCGTGGAGAACGTGCTCTGGGTTGTTTGTGCCGACATAGGGGTCATTCCAGTCTGGATTCCGCTCCTGGTACTTACGCGTGGGTTCATCGTCGATGGACTCCGGTCGGTTTCCTACGCAGAAGGGATGACTGCCTTCGGCGAGAGTAACATGATGCGGTCCGGGCTGACCCAATGGTTGACTGCCGGTCGCTTCATGCGGGGCTTTTTTGGCTGGGCTAAGGCTGCCGGCTTCGTGTTCTTGACGGGTTTGATCGGGTGGGAATACCGGGATTCCGCCGACACGCTGCTCGGCACGGTGTATTCCTGGACTGCCGCCAGAGCCTTCGGATGGGCACTCGTTTGGGCGGCCGTTGCGCTGACGATCGTCCGTGCTGTCCCGGTCATCTATGACTCGCTCGCGTTCATCCGGGCGCTGGATGAAAAGGAAAGCCGCCATCGCTGACCCCGAAACGGGGGGTACTGAATCAATCGGATTCACCGTTGTGCGGAAGCTGCCAGGCAATGCCGTGTGTTCGTGGAAAAGGGCCGGAACAGCGTGACGACGTCCAGTCGGTCAACAACCAAGCATCCACGCTTCCGCCGAGAGGAAAGAAGGGAGTTCCGGTACCTTCTTAGCATCACCATCGCCGAAACGCTGTCCTGGCTATTCTGGTTGATCCCGACCCGAGCCCGGTATGCGCTCGCGGACACGCTGTCCGCCGCGTTTCACCGGTCCACCCACACCTACCGCGACAACGTGGAAGCGAATGTCCGACAGGTGGTTGGCGAGGGAGTGCCGGACGAACAGATCCAGGAGATCGGAAAAGGGATCTTCCGGATCAGCGGTCGCAACTTCATGGACGTCATCACGCTGCCCCGTCGCTCGAGCGCATCCCTGCTTTCGTCGGTCGTCCCCCGGACTGGAAGCTGGGAGACGATCGACCGGGCGATCGCCGAGCGGCGAGGCGTGATCTTCGTCACCGGTCATGTAGGGTGTTTCGATTTCATCGGCCAGGCGTTCCGGGCGAAAGGGTACAAGATGACCGTCGTCACCGGCCGGACGACGTCACGGTTCATCTTTGACGGGGTGACGCATCTCAGAGCATCGAACGGCTCCAAAATGGTGGAACCGACGCCGTCAGGGGTCCGGGACGTTATCAGGGCCCTGCGGCGCGGCGAGTGCGCCGTTATCGTCTGCGATCGCGACTTTTTCCAGAACGGACGGGAGGTGGCGTTTTTCGGCAGGTCGACCACGTTGCCACCGGGCGTAGTTCGCATCGCTCGTGATACAGGAGCCATCGTCGTCCCGATTTTTACCAGGCGGCGTGAGCGGGACCATGAATTGCATGTCCATGACCCATTCAGCATCGAGAAGACCGGAGACCTCCCTACCGATATGGACCAAGGACTCGCAAAGGTTGCCAGCATTCTCGAGGACGGGATCCGGGCCTCCATCGACCAATGGGCCATGTTCCAGCGGGTCTGGCCGGATGCAGCCCCTCAGCCAGTGCGAGTGTTCCCGGTAGGATCGCCATTGGAAAGCGAATTGCTGGAGAAGGTGGCGTCCGCCCTGCCGGAGCGACCAATCCTGCCGGATCGCGTGGTCAGACCCGGGACAGGACCGGCGAGACCGGGCACGGATGGAGCCGCCACCGAGACAAAAGGCGTGAGCCTCGCTGATGACGACAGCCCTGGAAACATCAGCGATAGTTGACGAACTGGAGCGCCACGGGGTACTCGGTCGCCTTCAGCATTGCCATCACCGCCTGCAGGTCATCCCGGCTCTTGGCCTGGACCCGCAATGTATCGCCTTGGATTTGAGGGGTGACCTTCTTGAAGTCGTCGCGAATCGATTTCGAGATCTTCTTCGCCACGTCCTCGGGAATTCCCTTTTTCAGCTTCGCGACTTGCCGCACCCGGCCACCGGACGCTTCCTCTTCAGTCTGGTAATCGAGGATTTTCAGCGACAGCTTTCGACTGATCAGTTTTGATTCGATGATGTCCCTGACGGCTGACAACGTGTAGTCGGAGGCGGTATTGATGGTGAGCTCAGTGTCGGAAAGCGCAAGTTCGGTCTTGGTATCCTTGAGATCGTAACGGGTCCGAATCTCCCGCTGAGCCTGGTCGAATGCATTCTTGAGTTCCTGGACATCGTATGTCGAGACGATGTCGAAGGACGATGTAGAGGCCACAGGTCTTCCTCCCTTCCGGATCGTGCTACCAAACGCATGAGTCTACCAGACGGTACTCCAGGATCGCGTCAGCGCCATCTTGGAAGGCAATCTCCTCCCGGATCATGGAGTGACCTTCCAGGTCCGCTTGCATCATGACACGGTCCACGACCCGTCATCACGTTATGGAATCGAGGTTTCGACGAGGCGGCAGCGGCACCCTTTATCGGGCCGCCGCACCTCCAGGGTGGAGCCACAGACCATGTTCCAACATCCAGGCGCCCGGGCGAGATCCGCGATGTCTCAGCAGATCAGCGCCGTTCCGCTGTTCTACAAGGTTCTGATCGCCAATGTCGCGATCGTGCTGCTTGGCGCGACGGCCGGAACGTTCGTTACCGCGACCGCAGTTCGCGGGGCGGACGTTGCGACCCGCAGCGAACTTGTTTTGGTTTTCGCCTCAATCGGCGTGTTGCTGAGCGTGACCGTCAACTACTTCGTGCTGCGGGCCGCATTCCAGCCGCTTGACACTTTGGAGGAGGTCGCCAATGCCGTTCGGGCGGGAAACCTTTCGGCTCGGGCGCGGCCCGTTCCGTTGAGTGATCCCCAGCTCGCCAGGCTTGCGGAAACGTTCAACGGGACGCTGGACGAACTCGAACGTGATCAAGCCGAGTTGCGCGAGTTGGCAAGCAAGGTCATCCGGGCTCAGGAGGACGAACGCAAAAGGATCGCACGGGAGTTGCATGACGACACCGCCCAGGTGCTGTTCGCCCAGCTTCTCAGCGTATCGGCGATGAAGGCGTCTCCCATCAGCGACGTTCGGGCAACGGCGGAGAAACTGGAGAACATGACGGTAGAAGCAATCGAAGGTGTCCGGCGACTGGCACTCGAATTGCGCCCACCGGCGTTGGACGATCTCGGCCTGCGGGAAGCGCTGGGCGATCTTGCCCAGCGCTTCTCAGAAAACCTCGGTATTCCCGTCACCCTTGACGTCCAGGGCCAGCGGGACCGGCTGTCAGGTGAAGTGGAGCTTGTCCTCTATCGGGTAGCGCAGGAAGCCATGACGAACATCGCCAAACATGCCAGAGCGACGAGCGCACGGATTGTACTGACACGCCGCGACGACCGGGTGGAGATAGCGATCGAGGATGACGGACAGGGATTCGATCCGTCCATACCGACCAGCCGCGATGAAAGTGGGCTGGGACTGGGCTTGTTCGGTATGGAGGAACGAGTGACGCTTGTCGGGGGATCATTGACGATTCATCAGCTGAAGCCATCCGGAGTGTTGATAACGGCCTGCGTCCCGATTTCGCGGAACGGAGAGCCGAAAGCCGGCCAGGGCGTCGTAAAGAGCGTCGCACAATGGTAGGCGAGCTTCCCCGTGCCCCGGACGTCATCGATGTCCTTCTCGCGGATGACCACGGAATCGTCCGCGCTGGCTTGCGCGCCCTGCTGGAAGCGCAGCCAGACATCCACGTGGTAGCGGAAGCCGAAACCGGACCTGAGGCGATCGAGGGGGCCAGGAAACATTTGCCAACCGTGGTCGTCGCGGATCTCTCCATGCCCGGAGGAGGGCTGGAAGCGATCCGCGGCATCACCGAGCTCCAGCTTCCGACACGGGTCCTGGTGCTCACGGTCCACGCGGAGGAACGGTACCTTCTGCCGGTTCTGGAAGCGGGAGGATCGGGCTACGTTCGCAAGTCAAGCGCTCACACGGACCTCCTGAACGCAATCAGGACGGTGGCGAGAGGAGAAGTCTTTCTTGACCCGGCGGCCACGAAAACCTTGCTACGTGGTTACTTGGGCCGGGTGAAGGCCGGAGATGAGCTCGATTTGGGGGAGGTACTATCCGAGCGCGAACGCGAGGTCGTCAAGCTGACGGCCGAGGGGTATACCGCCCAGCAAGCCGGGGACATCCTGTCCTTGTCGCCGAAGACGATCGAGACGTACCGGCACCGGGCGATGCAGAAGCTTGGGCTGACCAACCGGGCGGAACTGGTTCGCTACGCGTTGCGGGCCGGTTTGCTCGATGAGGAACAGCCGTCTCGGGTGTAGGGAAAATCCTCACACGCGTAGGGAATATCCCTGAGGGTACGGAGCCTGAATCGCGAACGCAGCCCGTCAATACAGCAGTGGCCGCCCGCGTACACTCCATTCAGGTGCACAAGCCCAGAATCAGGACCAAAGCGCCAGTCGAACTGTTCTACACCTGCTTGCACCAGATTATCGACTGTCAGCAGACCTCTTTCGAGCCCCGGAACGATGCGTATGGGCAACGATGCACCAACGTGTACGAGAGTGACTGGAGAACGTGATGTCCGTAGATCTACAGAGACGTGCTGTTCACCCCGGTTGGCTGCTTCCTGAGGGTGTGGTACCAGCGACCGACCGGGAAACGGAAGAATCCATGCGCTTCGGCGCGTTCATGCAACTCCTTCGGACCGCGGGAGCACTTGATCGGGCGGCGGCTGATGCGCTCTCCGATCTTGACCTGACAGCCGGAGCCTTCGGTGCGCTCGTGGAATTGGAAGCGGCTGGAGACGCCGGTGTAGCTCCGTCAGAGCTGGCGCGCCGCCTGGCGGTGGCGCGAAGGACCGCGACCCTTTACGTGGATATCCTTGCTCGTCAGGGCTGGGCATCCCGCGAGGCGCATCCCGACGACCGACGGATGGTCCTGGCCCGACTGACCGAAGATGGCAAGGCGTTGCTGGCTGACCTTGGGGAAGCCTACCAGCGCCGGCTTGGATCATTGCTTGGAGAGCTATCACCCCTTCAGGCGGAGCGGCTTCGCCAGTTGCTCACCCTCATCCCGACGGACGGCAGCACCGTCAAGCCGCTCCAGGCGTCACTGCACAAATAAGCGCTCAGGCCTCGCCTGGAGGGAATCATTCTTGCAGCAGCCGGACACATCGTGTCCGGCTGTGGTGCGTCTTGCGTGATCACTCCCCGCGCACGCTGCCTTCGAGCAGCATGACGGTCCTCGCGGGCACGACCAGCGAACTGCCTTCATCGTACATGGCGTCGTACAGTCCCTCGGGGCAATCGGTCGTCAGAAGAAGCTTCCAGCTCCGCTCCTGCTCGCCCCGCTCCACTGGCGGCAACACGAAGGTCGTCTCCGCAGAGTTGGCATGGAAGATCATGAAGAGCGTCGGCGTCGTGATCGTCTGCCCCTCTCGATCGGCTTCTTCGATCAGATCGCCCGATAGACGCATTCCGAGCGATGACGACCCCTGGACCCAATCGCCCTCACGCATTTCACCACCATCCGGCCTCAGCCAGGTGACATCCTTGAAACCGACCAGTGTCTCCGGGCGCCCGCGGAAAAACCGCCGGCGACGAAGGAGTGGCCGTTGCCGCCGGATCTCCAGCGCGTTCGTGACGAATTGCCTGAGCGCCTTGTCCTCTTCGCTCAGGTCCCAGTCGAACCAGCTGATCTCGTTGTCCTGACAGTAGGCGTTGTTGTTACCCTGCTGGGAACGATTAATCTCGTCGCCGCCCAACAGCATGGGGACGCCCTGGGCGAAGATCACGGTCGCCAGCATGTTGCGCTGCTGGCGGGAGCGAAGTGCCCAAATCTCCGGCAATGCCGTTTCGCCCTCTTCGCCGTAGTTCGCGGAGACGTTGTGGGCGTGTCCGTCCTGATTGCTCTCGCCATTTGCTTCGTTGTGTTTCTCGCTGTAGCTCACCAGGTCACGAAGAGTGAAACCGTCGTGGGCGGTCACCAAGTTGATGCTGGCACTCGGTCCACGGCCCGACTTCTCGTAGAGATCCGACGAGCCTGTAAGGCGGAACGCCAGCTTCGAAACTTCCTGACTGTCGAGCTGCCAGAACGATCGGACATCGTCGCGAAACTTGTCGTTCCATTCCGACCAGCGGATTGGGAAGTTTCCGACCTGGTAGCCACCTTCGCCGATATCCCAAGGCTCCGCGATCAGCTTGATCTGGGAAAGCACGGGGTCCTGATGGACCGCGTCGAAGAAGCCGCCACGGGGGTCGAATTCGTAGCTCTCCCTGCCGAGCGTTGTCGCGAGGTCGAACCTGAACCCGTCGACATGCATCTCCTCGACCCAATAGCGAAGGGAATCGAGGATGAGAGTCAATACCTGCGGATGACTGGCGTCTACCGAGTTGCCGGTCCCGGTGAAGTCCAGGTAATACTCGGGCTTACCGGGCAACAAGTGGTAGTAGCTGGGATTGTCTATCCCACGGAAAGACAACGTAGGCCCAAGGTGGTTGCCTTCGCACGTGTGGTTGTAGACGACGTCAAGAATCACCTCGAGCCCGGCGCGATGAAGCTCGCGGACCATGGTCTTGAACTCATTGACCTGTTCCCCGGGCTGTATCGTCGACGCGTATCGGGCCTCTGGCGCGAAATAGCCGAGGGTGTTGTAGCCCCAGTAGTTTCTCAGCCCTTGCTGCAGCAGGAAGTTGTCGTCAATGAACGCATGGACGGGGAGCAGCTCGATGGACGTGACGCCGAGGGACGTCAGGTGCTCCAGGATCGCGGGATGCCACATCGCCGCGTACGTTCCTCGAATCTCCTCTGGAATATCCGGATGGAGCCGGGTCAGGCCCTTGACGTGCGTCTCATAGATCACGGTTTCCAGCCAGGGAACATTGGGTCGCTCGTCACCTTGCCAGTCGAACGACGAATCGATCACCAGGGCCTTTGGCATGTTCGCGTCGTTCGCGGTGGGATTGATGGCAAGTTCGTCATCGGGATCCTCGACGTCGTAAGCGAACACGACCGGATGCCAGGCAATCTGGCCGTCGATCGCCCGGGCATATGGGTCAACCAGCATCTTGTCTGCGTTGAACCGTTGCCCTCGCGCCGGATCGTAATTCCCATGGGCCCGGATACCATAGCGGGCGCCAGGCATCACGGATGGGATGAATCCATGCCAGATGTCATTTGTATGGTCGGTCAGGGTTATGACCCGGACAGGCTCGTCGTCCTGCTCACCATACAGGCAGATATCAACGCGCTTTGCATTGGCCGAAAATACGGCGAAGTTGGTGCCGTCGCCCTTCCAGGTGGCACCGAGCGGATAGGGACTGCCCGGTTGCACGGCCGCTTTCTCTAACGTGGAAATCATCGACGCACTGTTCTCCGGGACTGCATGATGGCGAACCGGGTCCCTGTCACCGACCCGGTTCGCACCCACGCGATCAACCCTCGCGGACTGGCGCACAAGGCGCCATCCGTGTGCTCTGGATCGTGGAACTGGTAACTCAAGGCAAACTGCCGAAACCCGCGTGGTTGCCGGTGAGGATTTCCGGCTGGTCTGGGAACTCGGTCAACGCAAGGACGACGGCTCAGCCCGGCCAGGGCGAACGATACACTGGAGGTCGGTTAGCGAGATGACTCGCTGGCCATTTCCGATGCGACATGATCGTCGAGCAGGCGGACCTGGATGAGTTCGAACACCTCATCGGAACCGAGATGTTCTTCCTGGGCCAGTTTGGCGGCCGCCGCCGCCGAGTCGGCCTCGACCTCGACCGTTCGTTCGTCGCCACCGATCTGGTACCGCACTTCGTACTTCATCGTTTCCCCCATTCGCGATCGTGCTCGAAGCCGTGCTCGCAGTCGATGACGATCGATGCGCGACAGGTCAACGTGTCACCGGAAACCGGCTCCGACGGCGATCTGTCTGCACAGTTTACGCTACGAAGCCCGATAGTCCGGCACCGGCAAGGTTTCGCGGACCGTCCGCATGGTGGCGGTTGCATCATCGAACCGGGGCACCAGCATGCTCATCTCACTGAAATCAAAGGTCAGGAGCGTTCGACGCGCCTCTTCAATCAGTGTCTCGAGTTCTTCAGCGGAGGCGACCAGCGATGCATGGGCAGAAAGGAACCGGGCGGGTACCGCGTTGGCGGAATCCCACTCGAGGATGTCGCTCGTGAGAGCGGAGATTCGATTGCCATGACGGCTCAGTGACAGCACGTCCCGGCTACGCTCGTTCACAAGCGTCGACACGGCCGTGCCTTCCTGAATC
>DASYVY010000452.1:0-4649 GCA_035936535.1 Thermomicrobiales bacterium
AGGCTGGACGATCCGGAGAAGCACTGGAAGTTCTCCACCGGTGACCTGGCCGAACGGGCGCGGTGGGATGCCTATCAGGAGGCCTTCCATGATGCCATCGCCAGGTGCTCGACCGACCACGCGCCGTGGTACGTGATTCCCGCGAACAAGAAGTGGTTCCGCAATGTCCTCGTCGCCCGGATCGTGGCGGACACGCTGGAGGACATGAACCCGCGTTTCCCGGATCCCGAGCCCGGCCTAGAACGGGTCGCGATTCCGGACTGAGCGCTATCCGGGATGCGAGAGTAATCGCCGCACTGCCCCGCATCCCGTGGTCGCCGGCTCACAGGCGATCCCGAAGCGTTCAGGCAGATACGGCGTATTGCCCACCGCCTTGCCACTCGCCTTGCCGCATATGCGCGGTGGCTACAACGGGGGCCTCACGTACCCACGACCGTGGAGACGCTTCGCGGGGCCAGACCTGTGCCAGCCGCCGCATCGGGCTGGTGTTCGCCGTCCGGGCAGTTGGCCAGCCCACATACGCTTGGTCGACGTAGACGTTTGAGCGGCACGCCGCTGGTTGGCACGAGACTTGACCCAACGGGACGATGCGCCGAACTGGTGCTCCTGTGCCCTACCCCTTGACGGACACCTGCACTTCGTCACCGACGATGCGGACGGCGTACTTCTCCGTCGCGACCGCGACCGGGAAGGCCGTCGGCTCACCGGTGCGGATGGAGAACGCACCGCCGTGCATTGGGCATTCGATCTCGTCACCGTCGATCGTGCCATCAGACAGGGACGCGTCCTCGTGGGTGCAGGTGTCGTTGAGGGCGTGCAGTTCACCGTCCAGGTTGATCAGGCAGACCGGCTCATCATCGACCTCGACGTACATCAGCTCGCCCGGTTGGAGGAATCCCGCCTTGGCGACGGTCACCCAATGTTCAGCCATGCAATGTCATTCCCCGAGTGATGAGGCGCTTCGTTGCGCCCCTGCGGTCGTGTTCGTTGTGTGAGTGTGCCGATCGTCAAGAGACGTCGATTGGCACAGGCACTCCGGTCGATGCCGCCGTACCGGGATCGCAAGGGCGGGCTGGAATCGACCACGGGCGACATCACCCCGACATCGAACCGTCGATCTGTAGGTCCACCCATGGCACGGCAGCGCGTCGTCCAGTGTTCGCTTACCCTTCATGCGGAGTTCGTGGAATCCATGGCGCCACGCTCCGTGCCTTGCCAGAACCAGAACTACCGGATCATCCGGCAGGCATGGCATCGAGCCAGGTCCGCGTTTGTGCCGCGATGCGGACGAACTCGCGCGAGATCGACCGTCGCTCATCCCCCAGCACCAGTGGCGTGCCCCGGTCCGCCCCCTCCGAAAGGCGCGTATCGAACGGGATTCTCCCAAGCACCGCCACACCCGCCTGTTCCAGTCTCTGCGATCCGCTGAAGAGATCGATCGTCTCATCGCAGTGCGGGCAGGGCAGATATGCCATGTTCTGGACCATGCCGATGACCGGGATACCCGACTCCCGGAGGAGCGACACGGTCCGGCCAGCGTCCATCTGTGCCAGGTCCTGCGGGGTCGTGACCATGATCGCGGCCGAGATGGGCAGTTGCCTGAGCATGATTTGCACCTCCTCCCCTGTTCCCGGCGGCGCGTCGATCACCAGGATATCCGCGGACCAACTGGTCTCGAACACCAGTCGCCGCAAGAGCGCGGCGATGGTTTCCCGGCCCGAGATCGTCGGCGCCACGGTATCCGCGAAGGTCAGGCCGATCGACACCACGTCCATGCCGTATCGTGTTACCGGACGAAGCCATCCCGACGGCGGAAGGACGGACGTGCGCCAGAGGTCCCAATGCGTGGTGTTCGCCTCCCGCGGCGCACTGATCCCGAGAAGATGGTGGAGATCCGGTGCGTTGAGGTCGCCGTCCAGCAGCCCCACGCGCCGACCCATCGCGGCGAGGGTGATGGCGAGATTGACGGCGATCGTGGACTTGCCGACCCCTCCCTTGCCGCCGAGGATCACGACGATGTGTCGCCCGTCTCCGATCCCGGTACCGCCTCGATGGATCGTATTCCCGGAACGAACCTCGATGTCATGCCCGGGCCACCGCTCCCGGAGAATCGCATGGATAGCGGCGAGGCCGGACCGGGGGACGGTCGATGATCCGAGGGTGACCGCCAGCCACGACCCTTCCTGATCGAGACGGTGAAGGCTCTCGGAGAGGGCCGCAGCATCGGGGCTGAAAGCGCGTTGCAGGAATGCCCGCACCTGCCCGATGTCGATCTCCTCGCTATGGTTCACCGGAATATCCTTGCCGGCTTCGTGCGAGCCGGGTGGATCTGGCGGGCCGGATGCCTACCGCGAGATCCGACCCCCGTCACTCTGAGCGAAGCGGACAGGGCTTGGTTAGCGTTCTCGTCTGTCTCCGTCGGAAGCGCTTCGCGCGCGATGCAGCCGCTGAGATTCATCGCTGCGCTCTGAATGACATTGTAGGATGGACAAACCGCTACTCGTCGTCGAACTCGTCGTTGGCGTGATCGACGCCGTAGATGCCGGCCTTGAGCACTTTGAGGCCCAGCATCGCGCACTTCATCCGGGCGGGACTGACGGGAATGCCGATCTCCTCGAGCAGATTTTCCTTGCCGATCGCCTTGACCTCGTCGAGCGATCTCCCCTCCGCCATCTCGGTCAGGATCGAGGCGGATGCCTGGCTGACCGCGCAGCCGCGCCCGGAGAACCGGATCTCGGAGATGCGATCGTCCGAGACGCGCACATCGATCCGCACCTCGTCGCCGCACAGCGGATTGACATCCTCGTAGCTGAAGTCGGCCGGATCCAGCGTGCCACGATTGCTCGGGTTTTTGTAGTGCTCGAGGATGATCTCGCGATAGATGCTGTCGCCACCGAAGCTCATGATGGATCGCCCTTTGCGTCCGTTGCGTCCCCGAACGTTTGCTCGTCCCACCGTTGCCGGCAGGGATCACCCCCAACGCCGCTGCGGGCTGGCGAAATGGACGCGCTGGCTTGCCCACCGGCTGTGTTCCCGAAAACGGTGTTGACGCGTTGGATGGCGCTGACAAGCCGGTCGACATCCCCCTCGTCGTTATAGATGTAGAAACTGGCCCTGGTGGTGGCGACAATATCGAGCGCCCGCATCAGGGGCTGCGTGCAGTGGTGGCCGGCGCGCACGGCGACGTTCTCTTCATCGAGGATCGCCGCGACATCGTGCGGATGCACATCGCCAACGGAAAACGACACCACACCGCTGCGGTCCCTCGCCTCCTCCGGACCGTAGATGCAGATATTGGGAATCTCCCGCAGGCGATCCAGCGCATATGCCACGATCGTTTGTTCGTGCTCCAGGACGCGATCCATCCCAAGCTCCGTCAGGTAGTCGATCGCGACACCGAGGCCGATCGCGTCGGCGACGGCCGGCGTGCCCGCTTCGAACTTGGCGGGCACATCCGCCCAGGTCGTTGTTTCGAGCTCGACCTTGCGGATCATGCTTCCTCCGCCGAGAAACGGTGGCATTGAGTCGAGCAGCGACCGTCTGCCGTAGAGCACCCCCGCGCTCATCGGGCCGAGCATCTTGTGTCCGGACAGCGCCATGAAATCGCAATCGAGGTCCTGGACATCGACGGCGAGGTGGGGGGTGCTCTGGGCGCCATCAAGGACAGTGATTGCCCCGGCGGCCCGCGCCTCGGCGATCATCGCCTTTGCGGGATTGACCGTGCCGAGGCTGTTGGAGACGTGGGTAAAGGCCACGATCTTCGGTTCCTGCGACATCAGCTCATCGAAATGGTCCAGGTCGAGCCGCCCATCGGGCGTGATCCGGACGTGCCCGAGCCTCGCGCCCTTTTCATGGGCAAGGATCTGCCAGGGGACGATGTTGGAGTGGTGCTCCATCGTGGTGAAGACGATCAGGTCCCCGGGCGAGATGTTGGCGCGACCCCATGACTGGGCCACGAGATTGATCGCCTCCGTCGCGTTGCGGACGAAGATGCACTCGCGGGCGGAGCGGGCGTTGATGAACCTGGCGACTTTGCGCCGGGCATCCTCGTAGCGGGTCGTTGCGATCTCGGAGAGTTGGTAGACCCCCCGGTGAATGTTGGCGTTGTACTGCTCGTAGTACTCGCGCACCGCTTCGATGACGACAGCCGGCTTCTGGGAGCTTGCCGCGCTGTCGAGGAACACCAGCGGCTGACGGCCGTCGGATGCGGGCCGAGTAAGGATCGGGAAATCCGCCCGGATCGCGGCTCCATCCAACGGATCCCGACCCACGCCTGCTTCACGCCTTGTTGCCGTCTGCTGTCCTGGAGCTATCGCCATGAGCATCGCTCCTGCATCAATGAAGGAAACCAAACGCTGGATGTGCCAAGCGGTTCGTTGCAACCCATTCGTACGGTGCGGCCCAGTGTCGTCCCGCGCTCCAAGGTCGAACGGCGGACCCTTGCGATTCTGACTGGCGAGATCGGGAAGCCGCTGGGGCCGACCTCTGCACGGGAACCCGAGACGGGTCTAATACCCGACCTTGGCGGCGATCGCGCCTTCCAGGAACCCCTGGATCTCCTCGACCGGGATGCGGTCGATCACCGGCCGGAAGAACCCTTCAACGACCAACTTCTGCGCCTCTGAACGGGGGATGCCACGTGCCTGGAG
>DASYVY010000453.1:0-3460 GCA_035936535.1 Thermomicrobiales bacterium
TGGCCTTGGCCCTTCAGCAACTCGGCCTCCAGACCGCGCTGATCGAACGGGCCGCTGAATTCCGTGACCGGATCAGGGGTGAGACGATCCATCCGTGGGGCGCGAGCGAGATCCGGGCACTGGGACTCGAAGCGGTGGCGGAACGTGATGCCGGTGCACTGAGGACCCCCCACTGGCAGACGTACCGCGACCGCATCGCACGGGACCCACACACCTGGGCGGAGCATTTTCCCGACCGGCCACATGGGCTGAGCGTGCGTCATCACCATCTGCAGAACGCTGTGTTCGCCGCTGCCGGGGCGGCCGGTGCCACGATCTTCCGGCCATCCGAAGCAACTCTCGGCCGGGTTGGGCCGTCGCTGGAAATTACGGTGTCCGGACCGGCGGCCACCAGCGTCCTCCGCCCCAGAATGCTCGTTGGCGCCGATGGCCAGCGAAGCGCTGTCCGGCGCTGGATCGGAGGCAGCGCGAGCCGCGATCCCATCCACCACGCCATTGGGGGGGCGCTCATTCGCGGGCTCGAGATCGAGACGGATCGCGTGCATCAGGCGTTCTTCGAGGGCGGGTTCGTGCTCATATCGCCGCAGCGGGATCATGTCAGCCGGGTCTACCTCGTCTGTGCGAGCGAGGAAGCGGAGTCGATCCAGCGCGATCCGGAACCCGCCACCCGCGTGATGGCCCGGGTAGCCGAGAGCCTGCCGGAAGGGACTGTCGGCGCCTGGGAGAGCATCGGGCCGGTCGGTTTTTTCCCCAACGCCAACATCGTCGTCGAGCGCCCGGACATGACCGATGTCGTGCTGATCGGCGATGCCGCCGGCGCCAACGACCCTTGCCAGGGACACGGCGTATCGCTGACCTTCCACGATGTCCGGGTACTTCGCGACCTGTTCGAGTCCGGCATGGATTGGGCGGGGATCCCGGCCGCGTTCAATACGGAGCGGGATCGCTATTTCGATGTGCTCCGCCAGCACGCCCGGTGGTCCGAGCGGGTCGCCACGGAGACGGGACCCGAGATCGACATGATCAGGGATCAGATCTCGCGTGCCCGGGAACTCGATCCGACCGCGGGCGGGTTTGCGGCGATCTTCGCGACCGGGCCCGATAGGCTCGTTGCTGACGACGCCGCGCGCCGCCACTTCCTCGGGGAGGACCTGCCCGTCGCTCCCCTGATCTCCTGAGGATGCGGGCCAAGGTTCTTGGGCAGGGACAGGAAGGGAGCCGCTCGAGAACGCCCATCGCCATCACCGTCACCTCGCATGGGCGCTTCAGTCTCGCGCCCCCTGGCGGGGAGCGGCTGGCCGCACGCCGTCCAGAGCATGCACCTCATGGTCCCGGACCGACCGGCCCGAACGAACGATCTGTGGCGATCCCCGGTGAAACTTGGTACAGTCCAAATTGGTCATCAGGTGGAGTAGGGCCTGGGAGGGCGCTCGCTGACGGGCCATATCGCCGCCAGCGGCGGACCGGGGGTGTCGGCCGTGGCTGCAACCCCTGATCGGGTCGTGAGAGAGAACGTGGTAATCGTGCGCCCTGCAGGGTGGGGATCGCCGGGAGATTGAGAATGCGTCGTGGACTCATTGCCAGCATGATGGCCGCCGTGGCGATCATGCTTGGCGGGCCTCTGGTGGCGCCAGGTGCGCTTGCCCAGAGTGCGCCGGTCACCGCATGGGTGCAAGTTGGAGCGACCGAGCCAGGGGTGGGCTGCGTCGTCGATGTCTCCGCCGAAGTCCGCAGCGGAGGCGCCGGGGTCGGCGGCGCCGAGGTCGGCCTCGCCCTCTCCATCGATGGCACGAGCGACATCCTCAGCACCGACCGGCAGTTCACCAACGGGTCAGGGATCGCGTCGCTGGCATTCGATACCGGCAGTGCCTACGACGGCGCCAAGACCTGGCTCGAAATCACGGTCAACGGATCCTATGTCGGTGGCCGTTCGATCTTCGTGACCGCCGATGGTGGTTGTTCGGGCGGGGCGGCGGTGCTCGAGCTCAGCGGTGACGTCCCGAGCGTTGCCGGTGGGTCGGGGTCGGCAGGATCCCAGGCTTCCTCGAACGGGAGCGAGGTGGTCATCCCCGGCATCCTCACCTACCAGCAGGAGCGGGGCCTGAGCTGCGAGTACGCGGCGCTCGCGATCGCGACGGGCACGCTCGGCGGGTGGGTCTCGGAGTACGACTTCGAGAGCGTGATCGGCCTGTCGGACAACCCGCACTGGGGCTATCGGGGCTACATCGACGGCGTGTGGGGCAACACCGACGATTACGGGATCTATGCCGCGCCGCTCGTGCCCGCCCTCAACCAGTTCGGGTTCAACGGAGAAGCGTTCTATGGCGGGCGAGGCGATCTCATCGCCCAGATCGATCAGGGACGGCCGACGCTGGTCTGGCTGGGCATGTGGGGCGATACCAGCTTCGACGCGTACACCGCGGACGGCACACCCTATCAACTGACGTCGGGAATGCATGTCATGGTGGCCTATGGCTACGATGATGGCGGTGTCTACCTTTCCGATCCGGGGAGCGGCGGCCTGCTCTACTACGATTGGGGAACCTTCGAGTGGATGTGGGGCGTGATGGACGGCATGGCCCTGAGCATCTTCTGGTAGTTCCGTTCCCGGGTCCGGGACATTCGATACACATTGCACAGCAACAGGCGCTCCACTACGGAGCGCCTGTTTTCACGGCAGCGGCGGATCGGTCCGCCATGCCGCATACTGCGACGCAAACCGCGATGCGCATGCGCACGCGTTCCCGGGGGTCGCATCGCGGTCATCCTTCGAGGACGCCGCCGGAATCGTCGTCAACAGCGGGGAGGATCGTTCCGGATGCCGTCTCGTCGCTCCCGCCGGGTTGGGCTCGTCTTCAACCACCGGTACCTGACTCACAACGCCGGGCTGGCCCTGATTGGCTACCGGGATCCTTATCCGTATGCCGATCCCGTGCCGCATCCAAGCTCGCCCGTGATTCTGGGACGCTCCCGCCACCTGCTCGATGTCTTTCACCTCAGTGACGTGATGCTCAATATCGAGCCCGAGATGATCGGCGACGGAACCCTTCGCCTCTACCACACCCCGGAGTACATCCAGCGGGTCAAGGACGTCAGCAAGACCGGGGGAGACACGGGCACAGGGGCTCCGATGGGGCAGTTCGGCGAGCCGGTCGCCCGGCTTTCGGCTGGCGGTGTGGTCGCCGCCGTGGATGCCGTCATGCGCGGGACGGTCCGCCACGCATACGCCCTCGTGCGTCCTCCTGGGCACCACGCCATGTCCGACCGGGGCATGGGATTCTGCATTTACGGCAACGTGGCGATCGCCGCCCGTCATGCTCAGCAACGCCATGGCGCGGAACGGATCGCCATCATCGACTGGGACGTGCACCACGGCAACGGCACGCAGGACGCGTTCTACGACGATCCTTCGGTCCTGTTCGTCTCCCTGCACCAGGACAACCTGTTTCCGGTCGGATGG
>DASYVY010000454.1:0-6652 GCA_035936535.1 Thermomicrobiales bacterium
CTGGGGCGACTCACGGCTCGTATCGATCACCAGATCCGCGCACGCGAAGGCGGATTCAAGCCGCCGCTGCTGCATGGCGAACAGGGTTTCCGGCCATTCCTCGTTCCTGCGGGATCGCAGGGTTGGCAAATCGATTGACAATGCCACCAGGACATCAGGGTTCATCTTCCGCCAGAAATCCCTGATCGAGCTATGTTCCTGACCGCAAATGCGAACCGCGATCCCTGCCTCTTCCAACTCGTGCGCGAGCGTGCTCTTGCCCGATGCGCACGGACCGACGAGCACGATCGTCAGCGGAGCGGTGCCGGATACGCTTCTATCGGTCGGGCCAGTCACCTTGGGCCTCCTGTTTGGATGGCTGCTGGCGCAAGTGGAGGTGGGAATGAATGCGCTGGAACTTGCCGTAGCCTACCACCTGATGACGGTTGCGTGACCGGTACACGCTGCGAGACAGCGTGTCTCTGCGGGTCGTCACTCTGGCCGAGCCGAGCCGTGAAAGAGCCGGTCCCTATCGGGTCCGCGCGTGCACCCTGCGCATTTGCCCAGGTATTCGATGGGTGACGCCATGGTCCGGCTCAGGGGAGATGTACCTGAAGCTGCATCCGGCGGATCGCGGGCTGGTCGGATCCGGGATGCAGGGACAACGCGACGACCGCCATGTCATCGTTGGGCCTGTCATCGTCTCGCGCCCGTACCTCGACGAGCAGTGCATCGGCCAGTTCCTGGGCGGCAGCGCCCTGACCGAGATGCGCCTTTCCCCACGCGTCGAGGTCCATCGGCGGCAGATTCGCGCGACGACCGGAATGGGGTATGCCATCCGTGAACAGAATGATATCGACCCCGGCCTGCATCGGAAATTCGTCAACGGACGGCTTGGTCCAGCGGTAGCGACCGATCGGGCCAGAGAGCGCCGGCAGGACGCTGACCTCGCCTTCCCTCTGCAGGAGCATCGGGGCCTCGGCGTTGCGTGTGATCACGATCGTCCTCGTCTTGAGATCGATCGACAGGAGATCCAGGGTCGCTGACACCTGGCCATGGCGGAACGCGAACAGGAAATCATGGGTAGCCCGAGCGACCACGCCATCGCGGACGCCTTCCTTCACCAGTGCCACTGCCTTGCTGGAGAGCAGCAGGCTCAAGGTCTTGGCGGCCCTGCCGCTGCCCTGCCCATCAATCATGACGATCGATATGCCGCCGCTCGGTCGCTCGATCAGCTCGACGGTGTCCCCGCTCTCCCGGCTGGCGTATTTCTCGGTCTTGGCGACCCCGACATCGATCACGAGCGAGTCTGGCACAGCCCGCGCTTCCTTTCCCTGCTCCAACACACTCGCCCGCTGCCATGCCGGCGCGGCGCCAGGTATCAGCGCTATTGTGCCCGAAGCCATACCGTGTGATAGGCCCGAAGGCGTATCATCCCTGACACGCCGGAGCGGACATGCCCCGATCTTCGGTGTAAGCCAGCCATGCGTAGCTCGGGTTACGCATTCGAGGTGCGCATGCGGATCGTGACGTTCGATTTCCACAACACGTTGGTGCAGTGCGATCGCTGGTTCGAACTGGAGGTCCGCTCTCTTCCTTGGAAGGTGATCACCGGGCTCGGCATGCCGGAGGACGAGCGACCCTCCCGGAACCAGGTGCTGTTGGCGTACAAGGCGCTTCGCGCCGATGTAGTCACCAGTGGCAACGAGATCGACTCGTATGCCTCGGTACATCACATCTTCGACCAGCTTGGGTTGCGATCCGATGGGTCGGCCATCCGGCGAGTCGTGGATCATCTGATGCGGGAGGCCCTGAACGATGCCAGCCTGGTACCGGGCGCGGAGGCACTCGTACAGGACCTCCACGGCCAGGGCATCCGGCTCGCGGTGATTTCCAGTGCCATCCACCATGACTTCCTGGTGGCAGCCCTCGCGCGGTTCGGCCTTTGCGGGTGCTTCGAGCGGATCGTTACCTCCGCCAGTTCGGGTTTCTACAAGTCGAATCCCGAGATTTATCGCTCGACCATCGAGGCGTTGGGCGGTCATCTCCCCGACTGCCTGCACATCGGCGATTCCTTGCGATGGGATGTCGGCAGCGCCCAACGTGTCGGACTCAAGACCGTGTGGCTGGACCGGAACGATGGCGTCACCCCTTGGAGCGACGCACCTCTGCCTGTGCCCGACGCCTGCGTAACATCCCTGGTCGGTGCCTCCACGGCCATACTGGACCTCATCGCATCCCCGAGCCCGATCAATGACTGAACCCTCCCGCCAGCGTTCCCCCCTTCAGATCGACATCTTGAGCCTGTTTCCGGCCATGTTCACCGGTCCGCTCTCCGAGAGCATCATCAAGCGCGCCTTGGCGCGGGGTCTCGTCGACATCGCCGTGCACGATATCCGGGACTGGGCCCACGACAAGCATCGAATGGCGGACGACACGCCATACGGCGGTGGTGCGGGAATGGTGATGAAAGCACCCCCGATCGTGGAGGCCGTCGAGGCCGTGCTCGGAGATGATCTGGATTCGGCACACATCGCGATTATGTCGGCTGGTGGCCGCAGGTTTACCCAGGCGGTGGCGCGGGACCTCTCGCTGTGCTCAAGGCTGGTGCTTATCTGCGGTCACTATGAGGGCATCGATGACCGCGTCAGCGAAATCCTCGATGCGGACGAGCTCTCGATTGGCGACTTCGTCCTCACGGGAGGCGAGATCGCGGCAATGGCGATCGTTGATGCCAGCATCAGGCTCGTGCCGGGAGTCATCGACGCCCAGAGCATTGCCGAAGAGTCGCACGGCGCACACTCGGCGCTGATCGAGTACCCGCAGTACACGCGTCCCGCCTCGTATCGCGGTCGTGAGGTTCCGGAAGTCCTGCGTTCCGGGCATCATGCGGAGATCGATCGCTGGCGAACCGAGCAGTCGCGCCGACGAACGGCTCGATGGCGCCCGGATTTGCTCGGAGGCGACACGTCGTGAGGGGCCAGGCGGGAGGAGAACACGGACAACGCGGGCCGCTATCCGGCGACTCCCGGGGTGGCGCTGATGTCGGGCGCCCGCATCGAGTCCAGCACCCGCAGGCTGGAAAAGTCCCGCTCCGCCACAAACCGCAGGTACGTCGCGATGCTGGATGCCACCTCGTTCCGCACCGGCTCCGGCACGTCGAGCCGGATCACCGCCGTCAGGCCGGACCGGGCCAGCGTCCGCAGGTATTTCTGGGCATGAATCGACAGCACAAGGGCGGAAGGATCAGCAAGCCGGCATGCGGGGCACAACATCCCGCCGAGGCGGCTGGAGAACGAATTGGGCTCTGCCTCCAGCTCTCGGGAGCAGTTCACACAGCGGAAAAGCTCCGGTCGATACCCGAGCATGGTCAGGATGCCAAGCTCAAAATGCCGAGCCACCGGCCATGGATCGACCCCTTCGCTTACAAGCGCAAGCGAGCTGGCCAGCAGGTCGTAGAGAGGGCGGTTTTCCTGCCGATCCTGCGTCAGGTGGCGGGTCAGTTCGGCGAAGTATGCAGCGTATCCGTACGACTCGGTGTCCGTCCGGAGCCGTTCATGGGAGTCGATCGCAGCGACTCCGGTGACGACATCGAGCTCCCTTCCCTTGGCAAGATCGAGCGATACCTGGGCAAAGAAGTCGAGGTAGGACCCGAAACGGCTCTTCGGGCGCCGGATGCCCTTCGCGATGATGCTCATGCGGCCACGGGATGGCGTATAGACGATGAAGATGCGGTCCGCCTCGCCGTAGTTCTGGCGCGAAAGGACGATTGCGTCGGTCCGATACAGTCGATTGCGAAGCGACAGCTCCATTCGCGCCTCCTTCCCACCCGGTCCCACGCCATCGGGAGATTCAGTGCCCCGACCCGTTCACGCCAATTATCGCACCGCCTGGTCTTCCAAAGAGGGTTAGCGGTATCCAACGATCATTGACACTGGGGTGATCGCATCTCTATTCGGCGGGATCCGGGAACAGGGGCCGCGAAAGCGGGCCGGGCCCGTTGTCGCCCCTGGAACGTCGTTGGCCACCTTCCTTCACCCTTCCCTATGCCGCCTGCCGTACTGGCGGACGATGCAGCCGTCTCGCCGACATGCCGATGGGAGCGCCGCCACTGCTCGTTGCTGCCGGCTCGGTCGGGCCTCAGGGGGATTCGGGCTCGTCCTGTATGGCGCGCCTTGATCCGGCTCGCTCCTCCCATGCGCTCATCATGCAGGCATGCAGAGGCAGCGGGCTGCTCGCTGGATAAGCGCACCGTGGAGTGTTAGCTTTTCAGGGATGGCTACCGACGTCTCGCTTATGGCCGCATTTGCCGCTGGCGTCCTCTCGATCTCCTCCCCCTGCGTTCTGCCACTGATCCCGATCTACCTGGCACATATCGCTGGCGTCAGTGTGGGGGAAACCGGGCCGGATGTCCGCGCCCGCGTCATGCGCAACGCCGCCGCCTATGTCCTCGGTTTCTCGCTTGTCTTTGTCGCGCTGGGGGCGGCGCTCGGAGCGGCAGGCTCACTCGCCAGTGCTCTTGATCTCTTGCCCTCGAATCGCAGCCTGATCGTCCGCGCGGGCGGGATCCTGCTGATCGGACTCGGACTCTACCAGACCGGTTTGATCCGGGTCCCCGGACTGGATCGCGATCGACGCCTCTCACTCGCTCCAGGATCGCCCGGAACCGTCACTTCCTCGTTTTTGATCGGCGTGACGTTCGGTGCGGGGTGGTCGCCGTGCCTCGGCCCGATCCTTGGCGCCATCCTGACGATGGCGGCCGGGCAGGGCAGTATTGAACGGGCCACATTCCTGCTCAGCGTCTACTCGCTGGGTCTCGCGGTCCCGTTCCTTGTGGCGGCGGCGGCGTTTGGCTCCATGCCGACCCTCCTGCAAGGGATACGCAGCCGGTTGCACCTTGTGACGACGATCAGCGGTGCCGTCATGCTCGGTGTGGGACTGGTCATGGTCCTGTGAATCTACGAGCAACTCTTCACCGAGATCATCCGGATCGCACCGTGGGCACCGTGGGAACCCGAACTCTAGGCCGAGCGCATGAGGGGCACCACCGGCACTCGATCTCTGGGGTATCCCATTACCCGGTTGATGATGGCCTTCGGACTACGAACCTGCCCCGCGTTCCGGGGCACCTACCGTGACAGTCGACGGTCGGATGTCGCCGCGGCGCTCGAGCTGCGGCCAACCCGTACCGCATGTGAAAGCCACCATGGCCGAGATTACGCTCCAACCCAGCTCCGGCCGTTCACCAGCCGAGATCGGTATCGACCGGGTCTGGCGGTTTTTCTGCTCTGTCCGTGCCGCCGTAGCAGAGATCGCGCTGCTGGCGGTCCTGGTCCTGATTGGCACGCTTCGCGGGAGCGACGTCCCGCAGTGGATCGCCGACGCGGTGCCGGTGGCGCAGCCGCTTGTGGACCAGTGGTATGCCTGGGATGTCTACCGTTCGGTCCCGTTCGCGGTGCTGCTTGCCGTTATCGCAATCGCGATCGCGGTCTGCACGATCAACCGGGTACCCGGGATCTGGCAGACGATCACTCACCCGGTCGTCCGCACGTCGTCGGGCTACCTCAACCGGGCCGAGGCATCCGCCACGTTCAGGACTGGGCGGGAACCCAGGGCGCTCCAGGAAGAGGTCGCCGCGGCCCTGGGCAAACGCCGGTATCGGGTGCTCCACGAACGCCTTGGATCCGAGACCCATCTCTATGCCGACAAGAATCGGTTCACCAAGCTGGCGACGTTTCCATTTCATCTTGCGCTAATTCTCTTGCTGGTAGGCGGCATCGTCGCGTCGTACTACGGCTTTCGGGACCGCGAGTTCGTCATCGCCGAGGGCGTCACCAGGGAGGTCGGGCATGGAACCGGCCTGAGCGTTCAGCTCAACCGGTTCCAAGATTCCTATACGCCGATCGGCATTGCGGAGCAGTTCCGCAGCAACGTCACCATCTTCAAGGATGGCGAACCGGTCAAGACGGGTGACATCACGGTCAACAGCCCGTTGAGCTATGGGACCGCAACCTTCTACCAGACGGACTTCGGGACAAGCGCCGAGATCGAGGTGCGGGACAGCACTGGAGCCGTACGCTTCGCCGGTCCTGTCGATCTCGGGATATTCAACTACGCGACCAACGCGGATTCTCCGGCCGGCTTCGTCGAAATCCCCTCGGCGGGTATCGTCTTGACGGTCGTTGGCCCCGATGTCAACCCGGCCAACGCACCGCAGGACGACACGCTCCAGTTGCGAAACGGCCAGATGTGGGTCCAGGTCCAGCCACTCGGCGGTCCCGCGTCACCGTCGTCTGTCGCCAGTGCGGTCGTCGACCAGGGAACGCCCGTGCAGCTTCAGGATCTGACGGTGACGTTCACACGCGAGACCCGGCACACGCTCTTGCAGGTTGCCTACAATCCGGGCATCCCGATCTTCTTTATCGCCTCGGTCATGATGGTCGCGGGCCTGGCGACGACGTTCTACCTGCCTCGGCGCCGTCTGCGCGGAATGATCACCCCTTCCCCGGCGGGAGCTGTCCTGACGCTGGCACCGCTCGCCAGGCGGGACTGGAGCGGCAAGCAGGACTTTTTCAAGGTGGTCGAGTCGCTCTCCGGTGCATTGGACATTACACCGGAGGTGAAGCGGAGCGACGACAACGAGACTCGGGCAGCGCTAGCCGATCGCTCCGCA
>DASYVY010000455.1:0-5438 GCA_035936535.1 Thermomicrobiales bacterium
CGCTATCGAGGCGTCTCGATAGCGCTTTCCTGGATGTCTCCGATGTAGCCGGCACGGAGCCTAAATGCTCGGCCGACCTATACCCGAGACTACTCGACCACGAAAGAGGTAACCAAGCCGTTCTCGGCCTGAATACCACCCTCAGCGTCTGGCTGCGTGCTGACGATCACGTAGTTGCCCGACTCCAGATCGACCGGGAGATAGGCGGTGCCACCCGTCGACAGTGCGCCAATGCCACCGACCAAGGTCGCGCCTTCGACCGTCTCTCCGGAGGCGAAGGCAGTGCCAAGCTCCGCTGCTGCCGCCTCGTCCAGTTCCTCGTCGGTGCTGAAGAGGATCAGGTCCGCGACCTGCTCGCTATCGTTCATGATCTGCCAGAGCTGGGGACCGGACTCAGGGTCGCTGGCGATGTCGAACTCGCCGTCCCGGATCGCGATCTCGTTGTCCGCATCAAGGCCCTCGACCACGGGAGTCGCATCGATTGGTGTGGCCGCCAGCGGAGTGGCTTCCGGTTCGATGCCATAGTTCTCCGCGGCCTCTTCCGGTGACGCAACGTTGATGGTCTGGGGTGGCTGAACCGCCGCAGGATTCGAGCTGAACACTGCCCACTGGCCCGGCGTCAGATAGACAACGCCCTGAGAGGTTTCGCCAGCAGCCGCGTATGCGCCGCCTCCGAACGTCGCTTCACTCCACCATTCCGGGAGTTCACCACCCTCACCGGTGAAGGCGTCCGAGATGACCGTTGTCAGGTCACCCACGCTCTGCTCTTCCGGGAGAAGAGCGAGATTGATTCCAGCAACCTCCTCGGATTCGTTCACGAGAGTGAACAGCGTCCACCCCTCGAGGACAGGCGGTGCAACGCTGATGCTCAGCACCGATTCCTGCGCCGTTACGACAACCTCTTGAAGATCAAGCCCCACTGCCTCAGCCACGGGTGTCGCATCCTGCGCCCCGACCTGCGCGGAAAACGGAAGTATTGCGACCAATGACATCACGACGCCGAGCACCAACACCGCAACCGACCGGTCACGGTATCGCACGCTGTCTGAACTCATCCACCATCTCCTCGAGGCCAGTGCCTCATTACGTCCCCGTCAGCTCAAGGGACCTCCCGCGTCGCGACGCACGGTCGCTCTCACTCAACATGATACCCATCTTTACTGGAATTCGCATCCCGCCCTCGCGCGATCGCTCTACGCTGATACATCGCCAAGTGCTGCCGTGGTCCTCCAACCGGTATGGCGCCAGGCAGGGACGCCTCCCGTATGGGGCCGTCGCACCTTATCGTTACCGTACTCGCAGGAACGGGATTGCACACGTCATCCGGCCAATCGGGCTAGTTTCGGACGTGGTCTTGGAGATGGCCAGCGCAACGTCCGTGCCGGGAGACCGGGACCGACAAACGTCCGGCCAAGGAATGACTCGACATAAAACTAAGTGTCGCTCCTGTAAAGGAAGTCGGGCCGCGAGGTGAAGTCTCCCGGCGTGGTCATGCGCTGGCGCAGCGGAACGATGACATCAAAGAGACCAACCATGTGCCGATGACGCAGTCCACCCGGGTGGACTGGTTGACGCTCGTCCTGAGTCTGTTGCTTGAACCTTCGATGTGGAGTCTACCCGGGTGGACTCCACATCGAAGGCTTGCCACCCGGTCTATGCCAGAACCACTACACTCAAACGATCAGGAATGGGCTGCCCGCGCCAGGGCGCTTGACGCAGTGAGGAACCGTGATGTCGAAATACTGCCCGGCAGGTGATGGGGAATACGATGACTGGGTTGAGGCGTGTCCCGAGTGTGGCAGGCTTCTGGTGGACGAGGCACCTGTCGATGGCGGAGCCGGTGAACCAGATCACCGAATCGTCTGGCTCGCCACCGTGCCCAACGAACCGGAGGCCCAAATGTGGGCGGAGACGCTGCGGCGCCAAAACATCCCAGTATTCGTGCGTCCGGGCGGACCCGGTGCCGGAGCCTGGGCATCCGTCGCATCGTTCGAGCACGACCTCTTTGTCCGCTCCCAGGATCTTCCGGCCGCACGCCGCCTGAGCAGGTCCCTCCTGTCGGATACCGCCCCTGCACGTCGTGTGGTTCCACGCCGTCGATCCACGCCGAACTCGAGGAACGCCCGACGGCCCAGATAGTCATAGGAGCGAGTCCCTGGGGGGATGCGATCAGGCTCCTTGCCGGCGACTCCTACCGCGAGCCGGCGATTACCGAGCACAGCTGGATCGGGTCGGCGCCCGGACGCGCCGGTGATCGAAGCCAACACTGGTTCCCGCTGGGAAAGCTCAGTTCGTAACCAGGACCGCGACGCGGGATGACGATCGCCAGATCATTGGGGAGAACGATCAGCCGGGCTTCGGTGCTTCTTACCAAGTGGTCCGTGCCGGGGATCGCGTCGGCGACGGCATAGTACGCCTCGCCAACCTGCACGCCGAGCAGCCATCCGTTCGCGCCAACGTCCAAGACGCCAAGGTGTTCTCCCGGAGGCGGAGCATCCGTCGATGTGCCACTGTTGTCGAGATGCAGCCGCAGGACATTACGCCGCAGATCAACGGTGACACGAGTTACGCTCATGGGCTCGGACACCGTCATTGTCCCTCGGCCAGGGCATCAAGCGGGGATTCCACCGCCTCTTCCGCGATCAGCATACGAAGCTCGAAGTCGCCGTCAGTGAGCGTGGTGACACTCGCGTGCTCGACCATCCGGCTACGACGATCGACAGGCGATCCAGATCCAAACCGCAGGTATCCCCAGGATCGCAGCCCCTCATCTGTCTTCATGACGTGGGATACCTCCACATCGACAAGACGCACGGGCGACGCCTCGACCCTTTCGAGGATGTCGTCAACGAGGGGCTGCAGCAGCGTCTCAAGCGTCCCCCCGCTTCCCTGGAAGGGAACGACAGGACCGGCTTCATCTTCGCCAGCAAATCTGGCACCGCCCAACACTCCGAGGAGCGACTGCATAGCTTGCGCGACCAGGTGTTCCGGAGATTCGCCACGGACGAGCAAGCGATGCTCGGTCCGGCCATCGTGCTCTGTCACTGTTATAGCTCCTGACATTGCTATGCCGGCACGGTCAGTAACCCGGTCCGGCCATTGGCCCTGAACCGCGTCAGGCATCATTGTCCCCTATCAGTCCTGTCGGAGATTCCCACGAGCGCTCGCTTGAGAAGCTCCCGGCCAACGTCGACAGCCACGCAACACAGCTCTACGCTCCATATTCCGGCTACCATGGCAATGGCGACAACGGCGTTTGATGCTGTTGCCACAACGCAGGCGCTGGATTCTGCTCGAAGCGGAGGGGTACATGTCGTCGGTCGCGGAGGGGAAATCGGTCTGGGCGCAAGTCGCAAAGCGTCTCTACCAGGATGTACGTCACAAGGACCTGATGGGACACGCCCAGCGAATCGCCTACAACGTGTTGTTCTCGATTGGGCCGCTGCTTATCTTCCTCACCGCCTTCGCCGGTTTCATCGTTCAGCAGGTGAATGCCGATGCGCCGAACCCGGTCCAGCCGGTGGTGGATTGGCTCAGGGAGAACCTGCCGTCATCCGCCGCCGAGTTCCTGGAACAACCCGTTCAGCAAGCGTTGGATACCGACCCGGGATTCCTCTTATCGTTCGGCGGCATCTTCGCACTGTGGGGCGCCAAGAATGCTATTGGCGCGATCATGAACGGTCTGAACACGGCCTACGGGGTGGAGGAGCGCCGCTCCTGGCCCGTACGAACGGGGATTGCCGTTGCGCTTACGATCGGGCTCGCGGTTTCCCTGGTCGTGGCCTCCGGGGTCTTCTTTCTCGGAACCGATCTCGGGCAAACTGTCGCCGACGCGGTTGGCCTGGGAACCCAGTTCGCGACCGTCTCGACATGGCTCCGATGGCCATTGGCGGCGTGCCTGGTCGTCGCCGTAATCGTGCTGCTCCACCGCTACGCGCCAAACCTTCGGGCGCCACTTCGTTGGTACCTGCCCGGGGCAACGTTCACCGTGGTCGCAACCGTCCTTGCCACGACGGCACTTCGCTTCTATCTGTCCATGTCGACATCGTTTGAAGCCTACGGCGTCTTCGGCGCGGTTCTGGCATTCATCTTCTTTCTCTATGTTATCAGTCTCGTCATCCTGATGGGAGGAGTGATCAATTCCGCCATCCAGGATGTCGTCCCGCGAGCACGACACGCCATCGAAGCAACCAGCCAGCCAGGTCCGGAGGAACATCCCGACCGGATCCGGGAATAGCGCGGTTTACTCCCGTCGGGGAAGACCAACAGCGCCATGCACGTTGGCCCGCATCCGCTGAAGGGGGTCGCTCAACGGGTCAGCAAGACGCTTCTCCATCGATCAGACCCGCGATTGCCCCAAAAAGGCAGGACACGACGGTTTCACGTGAAACCTCCGCCCCGGATTCGCTCAATGACGTGCTGCCTGTACGGCTTGCCTTCGCGAGCGTCAGTGCGCGTGGTGCGCGTGCTATCCTCATGCCGTTCGTGATCGGGTCTTGAGGAACAGGCTCGATACCTGAAACGGATATCCATGAGCGCGAAACCGGCCCTTCCGCCCGTTCGTTGAAAGAGCGGGGGAGGAAGGAACGTCGCCAGGATGGAGAACACACTGCAATGGGCCCAAACGCGGCCTACCGTGAGTCCTGGGAGAAGACGTGTGGCGGTCGACGAACACACCATCGTCGAACGTGCTCGGGCGGGGGATCAACGTGCCTTTGCCCAGTTGTTCGAGCAGTACCATGCGCCCATCCTCAATTACCTTCATCGCATGGTGTCCGACCGGGCGCTCGCTGAGGATCTGGCCCAGGACACGTTCATCAAGGCGTACAACGCACTCCCCAGGACGAAACCGGATCTCGCCTTCAAGGCGTGGCTATACAGGATCGCGACCAATACCGCGATCAGCCACCTGCGTCGCGGCAAAGTGATCAAGTGGATGCCCTTCCTGACCGACCGGGAACATCCGGACGAACTCATCGACAAATCAGTATCGCGAAAGATGGATATTTCCGACGCCCTGGACAGGTTGCCGAAGCACTACGCTGCCGCGCTACTGCTTCGGCACTATCAGGGCCTTTCGCTCGCGGAAACAGCAGAGGCGTTGGAAGTCACGGAGAACGCCGCAAAGTTGCGGCTCTTTCGAGCGAGGCGCGCTTTCGCGCAAATCTACGGGGTGGACGCTGATGGCGTTCGGGATGAGGAGATACGCTGATGCTCTCCCATGCCGAAGCGCAGGCCCTGGTATCCGCTCGCCTTGATGGTCCGTTGGACCCGATCGCCGAGCGCGAGCTCCAGGCACACATCGCCACCTGTGCCTCCTGTCGAGCCTTCAACACGAGTTCGACACAGCTGATGCGCGAGCTGCGCGGCATGCCGCAGCTCCCGGCCAGTCCGGCTGTCAAGCGGGCGGTTATCGATCACATAACAACACACCGCAG
>DASYVY010000456.1:0-1937 GCA_035936535.1 Thermomicrobiales bacterium
GTCGGGATCCAGCCCGTTTGAGGAGGCATTCAGCTGCCTTCATGCCCTCGTCGATCACTGTCCTGAGGAGCGCCATCTCATCCATGGCGACCTGCTCAACCGCAACGTTCTCGTTCGGGACGGGCGCATCTTCGCGGTCCTCGATTGGGGCTGCTCGAAGTATGGCGACTTCCTCTATGACCTCGCCTGGTTCGCATTCTGGCAGCCCTGGTATCCGGCGTGGGCCAGCATTGATTTTCGCGACGAAGCGTTGCGCCATTTCGCGGCAATTGGCTTGGACGTGCCCTCGTTTGATGAGCGCCTCCGCTGCTGCCAGATTCACATCGGCCTCGACGGGCAAGCCTACAACGCCTTCAAGGGGCGCTGGCACAACGTCGAGCAGATCGCCAAGCGCACCCTCGCGGTGGCGGCCGGGCAATAACCACCCTGGAACCCGGTCGCTAGACCTCCGCGTCTCCCTGCCGTCTGCCACCTACAGTCGTCGGCTGAACCCGCGTGGGCCGGCCGGGGGCTGGCGATGGCGCTCCAGATGGTAGGGGACACTCGTGACCACGGTGCCGGGGCGGAAGAGCAGGGCTGCCTTGATCCGCAGGGCGGTCTGGTTGTGGAGGAGCTGTTCCCACCAGTGACGAGCGATGAACTCCGGCAGGATCACCGTCAGCGTGTCGTCCGGGCGCTGGCGATCGATCTCGTCGATGTAGCTCAGGAGCGGGCCGACGAGCGCCCGGTAGGGCGACTCGATGATCGTCAGCGGGATATCGGTGCCCAGTTCGGCCCAAGCCCGCTGCATCTCCTGGATGGCCGCCTCGTCGTCGGTGATGTGGACGGCGGTGACGTTGTCGGAGATCGACTTGGCGTAGGCGAGGGTCTGTCGCGCGACGCGGTTGACGGCCGCCACCGGGACGATCACGGTGTGGGCGATCTCGCTCGGGTCGAGCGGGGTCTGGGTCGCCAGCTCGCCGCGAGCCGTCTCGTAGTGGCGGTGGATGGCACGGAATCCCAAGATCAGGAGCGGGATCAGCACGATCACGATCCAGGCACCACGGGCGAAGTTGCTGACCGCGAAGACGATGGCGACGCCGCCGGTCGCGATCGCGCCCGCGAGGTTGATCGCCAGGCCACGCTCCCACCCCGGCTCCCGCAGCCGCCGCCAGCGTTGGACCATGCCGCTCTCGGAGAGGGTGAACGCGGTGAAGACACCGAAGGCGTAGAGCGGGATCAGCCGCTCGGTCTCGCCGCCGAAGATCGCCAGCACCAAGGCGGCCAGGATGCCGAGCGTGACGATGCCGGTGGTGAAGGCCAGGCGGTCACCCCGGAAGGTGAACTGGCGCGGCAAGTAGCCATCGCGTGCGAGGAAGAATGAGAGCCGGGGAAAGTCGGAATAGGCGGTGTTGGCAGCGAGGATCAAGATGGCCAGGGTGGCGAACTGGATGTAGTAGTAGCCGACCTCGAAGCTGCCGAAGACGTCGCGGGCGATCTGGGAGACAACCGTCTGGTAGCCCGCTTCCTCGACCGGTATCGGGAAGGCGCCGTACTGGTGGGCCAGGAAGGTGATCCCGGTGAAGGTCGTGGCCAGGATCGCGATCATCCAGGTCAGGGTCGTCCGGGCGTTCTTCCACTCGGGTGGCTTGAACGCCGGCACGCCGTCGGAGATCGCCTCGACGCCGGTCAGCGCGGCGCAGCCGGAGCTGAAGGCCCGGAGGATGAGGAAGAGCGCGATGCCGCCGGTGCCGGCAACCTCGGCTGCCTCCGGGGGGGGAGGATGGACGGCGAAACCGTCCATCGCGTTGCGGATGAACCCTACCGCCAGCAGCGCGAACATGCCGAGCAGGAAGAGGTAGGTCGGGACGGAGAAGATGCTGCCGGATTCCCGGATGCCCCGGAGATTGAGGACCGTGACGAGGGCGATGAAGCCGATGCCGAGCAACACACGGTGC
>DASYVY010000457.1:0-3735 GCA_035936535.1 Thermomicrobiales bacterium
GTGTGAGGGTGGCTGCTCCCATTGCCGAAGTGGATGCGCAGACGATCACCCTCGTTGCAGCGGAGTGTTGGACCAGGCACCTGGCCGTTATAGGTCCAGGCAGGGAAGAAGATACCTGGGGCAATCTCAATTTCCCGATCGATCGCATTGATCTCCCATTCCCGGACAACCGTGCCATCCTGCATCTTCGTCGCTTCGCCATAATCGAACGTCGTCGCAAAGACGGAAGGATCCCAGCCGAGGCGCTGGAGATCGACGTCACCGACCGTGGAACTGAGCGAGTGCCCCTCTGCCATGTCATGTTCGGCGTGGTCTTGGGTCATTGCTGGCTTAGCGGTCGTACGCGGCTGCGCCAGCGCGGGCAGGGCAATCATGCCTCCGAGCGTGCCGCCGCCAATAAGGCCACGGCGAAGCGCGGCGCGGCGGCTCAGCGCCTGTTTTAGCATCGGGTGTCATCCTTTCGTCGCATGGATATTCCAAATTATTTCTCATATGATGATTTAGTATAGCGTTGCCTATACTTGCTTGCAACCCTGGCTATAAATGCCTCGCTGTATGGCTTCCGAGTGACAGCCCGGCATCGTACTGAAGTCCAACCCGGAAGTGCTGCCCATCGCTACACCGAGATGTCCTTGGACGCTCAGGCCCTGTGTTAGGCTTGTGCCGTCGATGACCGGCAATTGCCGTTAGGGCCGCCATCGAAGGAAATCAAACCCCGTGCACTGCCCAGCACCGTCGCCCGCGCCAGGTTTCAAACGGCTCATCTTCCTCGCCGCAGCGCTGGGGCTGCTGGCGATGCCGGTCGAATACCGGGGCGGCGCCGAGGGGGCGCATCCACACGCAGTCATTCAGTTTTGGGCCGAGGCAGGCCGTGGCTCCCTTAGCCATCACCACCGTGATGGTTCTCATCATCGCGATTTCGAGGGAGCACGAGAGATCGCGGCCGACGAGATCGCCTATCACGCGACCGGCGAGGCAGATTTTCCACGCCTGTTTGAAGCGACAACCTCCCAGAAGTACGCGCCGATCGCTGTTGCCATCGCCGGGGTGCTGTTCACCGTGGTTCTCACCACACGGGCACAACGGTCGCACATCGCAGTCAAGCGGCCCAAGGGAATGAATCCCATGCCTACCGTGCCGCCGCCGCGCCTCTCCCGATTTGCCTAACACCCTGATCATGATTCATATCAAGGCCGAACAGCCGGTAGAAGCCAGGCAGCCTGGAGGTTTTCTCTCATCATGCAAGCAATCCGCCGGATTACGACCAGCATTGGCTTGGTCGCCCTGCTGACCGCGCTCTTGCCGCTCACCACGGTGGCTCACGAGCGTCGCGAGGTTGGGAACGGACAGTATGAGATGGTGGTCGGTTTCCTCGACGAGCCGGCCTTCGTCGGGCTCAAGAACGGACTCGACCTTCGGGTACACGGCCTCACACCCTCCGCCTCGCCGGCCACGGGTGAGAGCGCCGGTACAGAGGGCATCCCTGTAGAAGGACTGAGTGGGAACCTCCAAGCGGAGGTGATCTATGGCGATCAGTCCATGGCGCTGCCATTGGAGCCGCGATTTGGTGAGCCCGGCGCGTACCGCTCGGTCTTCTTCCCGATGGCGGAGGGCGATTACACCTTCCACATCTTCGGGGAGATCGAAGGAGTCGCCATTGATGAGACGTTTACGTCCGGACCCGAGACCTTCGGCCCCGTCGAGCCGGTCGAACCCCTTCAGTTTCCGAAGGAAGACTCCGCCAGTGGCGGCACTGGCGTCGTTGCCGCCAGCGTGGTCGGCGGCGGAGATGGTGATGGAGGTATTGGAAGCCTGATCGGCAATACCGGCCTCGGGCTGGTCGTGCTAGCAAGCCTCGCCAGTTACGCCATGCTCCAGCGGCGCGGTGTCCTTTGGCGACACTAGACCTGGTTCGGATCGCGGGCGGTGTGGTCTGCGAGCGCATCGTCCGTCGTCCGACCGGACCGAGGAGCCGGACCACCCATGAGTGAAGCTCCGCGTTCACTGGTTCTCTCCAAGTCAAGCGGGCGCCGAAGCCGAAACCGCTGGCGGCGGCCGGATGTCCTCGCTTCGGCACTGGTCGTGGTGTCCCTGATCATCGTCGTCGTCGTCGCCAGCCTTTGGCAGCGTGGTGAGACCCGGTTGACCGGCACCGATTTGGGAGCGCAAGCCGCCCCCGGATTCAAGCTGACAGACCATCGGGGAGAGACCGTCCGGCTCAGCGATC
The DNA here is from genome assembly GCA_035936535.1 of Thermomicrobiales bacterium. GTDB lineage: Bacteria > Chloroflexota > Chloroflexia > Thermomicrobiales > UBA6265 > CADCWJ01. The sequence goes on from DASYVY010000457.1 coordinate 2,228, forward strand.
TGCGCGGCCGAGCGGTCGCCCTGACCTTCATCTTCACCAGCTGTCCCGACGTCTGCCCACTCATCGCAGAAAAGCTCAGGTGGACCTACGAATCCCTGCCCGAAGACCAGCGGGACGAGATCGCGCTGGTCGCGATCACCGTCGATCCCGAGAACGACACCCCGGAGGCGATGGCGGCATTCTCGGCAACACACCGTCTCGCAGACAATCCAAGCTGGTATGCGCTCACCGGCGATCGCGCCATGCTCCAACAGGTATGGCAGGCCTACGGCATCTGGCCGGGAGCGGCCGCGGCACCAGAAGGATCTATGGGCATGGGCCATACCGACGCTGTCTACGTCATTGACGCGGAGGGGCGAGAACGTGTCTTCATGCGTTCGGACTTCAACGCTGATGCGCTGGCCGCAAACCTCACGGCGTTAGTGAACGAAGCGTGACGATCGGGCACGAAAAACGGTGACTGTCGGGCTTCGACCGGACCTCGGATCGGGAACATACACCGTCAACTGGCATTCCGAATCCGCAGAGGATGACGACACCGGCCGGGGCAGCTTTACGTTCAGCGTCAATAGCGCATCCGTCTCCGTCGCTTCGCCGGGCGCTAGCCCCAACGCATCCCGGGGGCGATCTCAGCGGCATCGCCGTTCAGGACACCATCGTAATCGACATGTTATCTATAGGATCGTAAATGGCGTGGAAGAGAAGAACCACCATGGCAATTGGGCGGATGTGCGCCGCACTTGCGGTGGCTCTGTTTATCGTGCTCGCCGCGTGGGCACCGCCACGCCTGGTATCGGCGCACGCGTTCCTGGACGAGAGCGACCCCGCCGACAACGCGATCTTGGCGACGCTGCCCTCGGAAATCACGCTCCGGTTCACCGAGCCATTGGAGCGCTCCTACAGCCAGGCAACGCTCTACGATCAGGCCGGGGAGGAAGTTCCAGGAACGACGGGCGACGCCGGACCTGATGATTTCAGCATGACGCTGGACATCCCGCCAGACCTGCCGAAGGGGACGTATTCCGTCCTCTGGCAGACGCTTTCGACGGCGGACGGCCACACCGCGCAGGGCTACATCACCTTCACCTATGGCAGCGACACGAACGTCCAGTCGGTCGTCATCCCGGCTGTGGCCAGCGGTGCTGGGCCGCCTGATTGGCTCCAGTCAGTTTCGCGCTGGCTTGCGTTGCTCGGCCTGGCGGCGACAGTGGCGATCTGGCCGCTCTGGCTGCTTGTTATCCGGCCGGGCATCTCACCGGCATGGCAGGTGGGATCGGAACTCACTGGACGGATCCACCGATTTGGGCTCGTGGCGATCGTGTTCGCGCTACTGGGAAGTGTCTCCGCGCTCATCGTCCAAGCGGCAGCAACGAATCCATCCTCCCTGATCGATGGCTTGGCAACGACTGTCCGTGAGACGCGATATGGTCACCTCTGGGCCACAAGGATCGCCCTGTTCGTCCTCTACGGGCTCGTTCTGCTGCGCAGCGCATGGTGGTGGCCATGGC
>DASYVY010000458.1:0-1540 GCA_035936535.1 Thermomicrobiales bacterium
ACCAGGGAGGTGATCATCACCCGGAGGCCGTTGACGTCGATCGGCTGGGCATTGCGCGTCTGCACGAAGTTGGTGAACCCGAGCGCGCGCAGCTCCTTCTCGACGAGTCCCAGCGGGTGATCCGGCAGCAGGACCGTCGTCGCCTTGGAGACATGCTCAGCGAGATATCGCGCATCGAAATGATCGAGATGCGTGTGGGACAGATACAGGTAATCCGGATTCTCGAACGGCGTCACATCGAGCTGGTCATTCGCCGGGAACGGAAACCACGACCCGAAATAGGCGGAGTTGAAAAACGGGTCACACAGCACGGTTCCTTGGCGGGTCTCGATGAACATTCCGGCGTGACCGAGAAAGGTTACCTGCACGACGATTCCCCTGGTGAAGGCGCGGACCGACCACATGCGGCATCGGCGGAACGTGCGGTCGCGGCCAGGTAGCGGTGGGATGGAACAATTGGGGACGATCGCTCGCGGAGTCCGGCGGGAACCGGCGATCATCGCCCAGTGCCCGGTCCGCTGTCCCCACCGATTTTACGGGGCCGCCTCGTCGCGGTGCAACGCCGGTGAGCCCACGCCGTATCCGCACGTTGTGTTCCGGTGAAACGTCGGAAGTGTGACGGATCCATGTCCGCTGGCTGCCCGGTGTGCTGGCAGCGTGCAGGTCCAAATGGTTATGTCGTTCGAAACGAACTGACGTCACCAGCCTCCAAGAGAGCAAGCGGTATCATCATCGATGATGTGCGTCCCTCCGCACATCTGCACCGTCCCCAGCCCGAAGGCATGACCCGACCATGGTGGATTGTTTCGACCGGATCGCCGTTCAGATGACCGAGCTGGCACTCGAGCCGGTGCGATTGCTTGGTCAGCGAACGATGCTGGCCTCGGTGTCCCTGCGAACCCCGAGCAACGGCCGCCTGTTCATGATCACGGTGTCCAAGCGCTTTCCGGAAGGGTCACCGGGCCGCGGCGTCAAGCCGACCTATATCTGGGAGGTGCAGGAGATCGACCGGGACGGCACGCCGAGCGAGAGTGGGGAGCGACGGCAATCAACCCCCGGAACCGGGCACCCGGACCCGGAGGATGCCTACTGGGCGGCCGTCAATGGCGTCTGCCAGTTGAGCAAGGCATCCTCCGTCCGCACCGATTCCCATCCTTAAGGAACGATTGCCTGACGCGCCTGCGCGAACGGCTCCCCTTGTTTCACAACACCGGACGATGGCCCGCATTCGATGGTAGGGAACAATCCTGTCGCAGCAGTTGCACCGGGCACGTGGTTGCCTCATCACACGCCCTGCACTGCCTGGATCGTGGACCGGTTGACCGAATGCGCGACGCATCCTTCGCCGCGCGTTCGGACAGGGCAGACACGGAGATCTGTCTCTACGAACACACCTGACCCGGATGTGGGAGCCGGATGCCTGTCACGCCGGAACGGGCAGCGGATCCTCGCTCAATACCTTGCCGCGTTTCCGTTTGCCGCTCAGCTCGAAAAAGGCCCTGAGCATCGCATCGGCGACCGGCACGGCGTAGGTAGCACC
>DASYVY010000459.1:0-1802 GCA_035936535.1 Thermomicrobiales bacterium
AGGATGTGCCAGTACTCGATCAGCCCCTGCCAGATCAGGAACGCATACGCGAGCGAGATCACGCCCATCATGCTCTGGGTCACGATCAGGATCCGGCGCCGGTCCAGGCGGTCGGCGATCACCCCGCCATAGAGACTGAACAGCAGCAGCGGCACGGCGGTTACGACGTTGATCGCGCCGATCAGGAGGGCGGAGGACGTCAGCGAGAGCACGACAAGCTGGGAACCGGTGTTCTGCATCCAGGTTCCCGCCAGGGAGATCAGCTGGCTGATCCAATAGCTCCGGAACGGACCTGTTTGCAGTGCATGCGGCAGCTGGACATCCCGGAAGGGGAGCGAGGAAGGGAGAAACGCGAACCGTCCCGCGTCGCCGACGACCGGTGTGGTGCGACCACGCCGTACCCCGGGAGGGCGCCATCCGCGGCGTCCGGCTGATGTTCCGGATGCAGGGGGGGTCATGGGCGTGTCGGTCGTCGTAGATTCGTCCTGGGCGGACATGGGAGTCCGTGTCCCTTCTCTGGTTTTCACTGTGCGATCGGGATGGTGGAACGCGGGCAGCCACGCCGGTCGTCCGGCATCATCCTACCGGACAACCGGTATCGGGCAAGGCATAAGCGGGATGTTCCCGTGGTCGTCGACCCCGCTGCAGGACCATGCCGCCAGGCGACGGGGACATGGTGCCTGTTGGGATCGCTGGAGGGGCGATGCCTCCTTGTGGCTGCGGACGCGAAACGGGTGGATCGGCGTTTTCCGATCCACCCGTTTCCATCTCCGGGGCGGCTGCCCGGTGCCGCCGCTCGATGCCGCTGCCCGAGCGTGCGCGCCGACGTGCTTACCCGGCCGGTGTTGCCGCCGGGGATGCTACCGGAGAGGCAGCAGGGGAGCCGATCGGTGTCGCGATCTGGAAGCCGGCGGGGGCCGGGGTGACGACAAACCAGACATCCCCCACACCCTGGCCAGTGGTGTCGCCGGCCGCGGTGTCAGCCGCGTAGTAGTACAGCGGCATGTCGTTGTAGGCGACCTGCTGGGAGCCATCCTCTCGCGTGATCTGGGTCAACTCGCCCGGAACCCCATCCGGCAAGGTCAATGGCTCTTCTGCCGCAAACGCCGGCCAGTTCGCGAGGCAGTCGCCGCTGCAGTTGCTCGTTCCAGGTTCGTCCCTGGTGAACATGTAGAGGGTCCTCCCCTCGGCATCCGTCAGGAATGTCCCGAGCTCCGGGGTATCGCTCGTCGCAACGGTGGGCTCGTCCGACTGCGCAAGGGCCAACGACGACCCGAGGAGCGCGATGACGGCGACCAGCATGACAGTAAAGCGCCTCAGCATCCTGGTATCTCCTTCAAGACCGGCCCAGACGAGCAGGCTGTGGCCCGGATGCCACGGACCCCTCGACGACCGGGTTGGTTGTCCAGAATACATGAATACGCGGAATCCGGGGAATGGGTGACGATTAACAGGCGAGCCGATCGGGTCAGGGCAGGACGATCGATGTCCGGCTTGCTCCCGTCCGCCTGGCCACCCGCCACGGGACACCACGGCGAACGCGCGCCACCCCCATGGGTCACGGATGCCTAAGGGGTGCGATCCGGCGTTCCCCCAGAGCGCGTCACCGTGACGCTCTGCGGCGCGGACGATGCCGGCGACCGCCCGAAGCGACCGACGTTCGATGTGCGATCGAAGGCGAGCAGCATCGCCACGGCGGCGAGCGCGGCCGCGACAACGGTGAACACGATCGCGGTTACGCTCACCAGCGCCGATTCTCCCCACTGTCGCTGCGCGATCCCGATGAATGCCCAGACGAACAC
>DASYVY010000460.1:0-8650 GCA_035936535.1 Thermomicrobiales bacterium
GTGTATTGCCCATGCTGCGCTACCTGGAGCGATTGTCCCCCGGTCCGGAGGCCGACCTGGTGAGCACGATCAACCGCTATGTTTTCGTCCGGAAGCGGCCCGGATCGCTGTTCGTCATCTCCGACTTCCTCTCGGACGATACGGGAGCGCTGGAGACAGCGGCGCATGGGGCGGCCGCCCGTGGCTGGGACACGGTGTTCGTCCACGTCCAGGACCCTGCCGAGCACAATCCGGCCATCCTCCTTCCCGAGTCGGAAACCAGCAATGTCGCGGAAGTGGAGCGCGGCGGCCGGATGTTGCTTCGGGCGGATGCCGCGCATCTTCAGCACTATCGCGACGAGCGCGCGATCTGGCTGGATCACCTGCAACGGCTGGGCGGCGGTTTGCGAACGTCCTATGTCCCCGTATCCACCGCTGATCCCATCGAGCAGATCATGGCCGGACTGATGGTCGACTTTGGACTGGTGACGCGATGAGCGGTGACTTCGCGCTTCTTGCTCCGCTTGGTTTGCTCGGGTTGCTCGCCGCGGTGGCGATCGTCACCCTCCACATGCGCCGCCGAACACCGCCAGCGGTCACGCTGCCTTCTCTGCGTTTCTGGCGACCCGCCGAGGAGGATCAGGCGGACCGGAATCGCCTTCGGCGCCCCCCGGTTACTCTCCCGCTCATCCTGCAGGTACTCGCCGCAGCCGTGATCGCGCTTGGACTGGCTCGGCCCGTGGTCGGTGGCCTGCTAGGGGAGTTCGGGCAGCGAACCGAGCCCCAGCACCTGATCATGGTGCTGGATGGCTCGACCAGCATGAACGCCGCTGCCCCGGAGGCCGGGAACCGGACTCGCTGGGATCTCGCCCGGCAGGAGGCAATGGAGGCACTCCGGGATTGGCAGGAAGGGGATGTTACCACCCTGATGATCGCGGCGGGCCGGCTCGACACCTTCTCGGCATCGACGCGACCGCAGGTTGACGCCGCGCTCGATCGTCTGGCGATCATGGACGTCCCCGGTGGGCAAATGGACCTCAATGCTGCGCTCGAGCTGACGCGCAGCCTGCTCCTGCCGGACCGGTCCAACCGGATTACGCTGCTCACCGACGGCGCCTCACAGGCAGACCCGGCGGTTGCGGCGCGCGTGGAGGCACCGATCGAGCTTTCGGTGATGGGCGCATCGGATGGTCCCAACCCGAACTACGCGATCACACAGGTCGGTGCCCGGGCCCTCACGGTCCGGAGCGACCAGTACCGGCTCTCCATCACCGTATCCTCCTTCGATTCCAACCCGGCCCGTATTCCCTACCGTGTCGTGACCGACGGAGTGGAGATCGTAGCAAGTGAAGTGGATCTTGCTGCTGAGGAGTCCCGTACGGTCCAGGTAAACCTGCCGCCGGCAGCCCGCGAGGCGCACGTCTCGATCCAGGTGCGGGACGGCCTGGAGGTCGATAACCGCGCCACGGTCCTGCTCGACGCTGCCGGGCTGTCGACGCTGAACGTGCTGCTGCTCTCCGATGTGCCCGGTCCGCTCGAACGCGCGCTCTCGGTCATCCCCGGCGCCAGGGTCGATGTCTGGGAAACGACGACACCGGGGATCAAGGCGCTCGCCGCACCCTACGATCTGGTGGTGTTCGAGGGTACGACCCCGGCGCCAACCGACATCCCGGACACCCCCATGGTGTTCGTGCGGCCGCAGGCGGTGGAAGGCGCCTTTGCGCAGGAAGGGGTGATGCAGGCGCCGGCGATCCGGCAGGTGGCGCTCGGGGATCCGATACTCGAGGGGGTCGATCTAGCCGGCGTGACGTTCGCTGAAGCACCCGTTTATCGCCTGTCCAACTCCGGAGAGACACTGGTCGAAGGCGAAAGCGGCGGGAAGCGCGGAGCGCTCATATGGCGAGGCACGCTCGCCGAACGGCCATACGTGAGCCTTGGGTTCGATATTGCATCGTCCAATCTCAGCCAGCGCGTGGCCTTCCCGGTGCTCGTCTCGCAAATCGTTGGAGAACTGACAGAAGATCCGCTTCCAGGCGCGATCGCGATCGGTGAGCCGCTGGTGTACCGTCCCAGTACCGCCACCGAAGTCGTGGAGTTCACAACGCCCCGAGGAAGGACCGAGCGGTTGTCCCACATGCCCACTCCCGCCGGTGGATCGAGCGAGATCACTTTTAGAACGACAGGTGAGCCGGGAATTTACACCACCCGCGAGTTGCGCGCTGATGGCAGCACCGTCGGTGAAGGGACCTTCGTCGTGAATGCAGGGCACCCAGCCGAATCCGATCTCAGACAGCGCCCCGAGTTGGAACAGTCCCTGATTGGCGGTGAGGCGCGGGGAGCATCGCGGGATGTCGCCACCAGAGCCGCCGACCTCTGGCCGTTCCTGGTTGCAGCGGCAACACTGCTGATCCTGGCCGAGTGGCTCGTCTGGATCCGGTCAATCGGACTTGGGCGTTTTGCCGTGCGGCGAACGTCCGGTCGCTTCCGGGTAAGGACGCGCTCATGAACCTCCCCTCGCTAGTGTTCGCCCATGGATGGATCCTATGGGCGATTCCATTCATGGCCATCCTGGTTCTGGCGACCGCCGCCCGGCGCGGCGTGTCCCGGCTGCCCATGATCCTGCGGGCGCTCGTCCTCGTGTTGCTGTTGACAAGCCTGGCGGGTCCCATGATTTCCGAGGGCGCGGGCGACGTGACCACGGTGTTCGTTCTCGACCGCTCGACGAGCATCCAGACGGGTTCGGCTGATGCGGCGCAAACCTGGGTGAACCAGGCGCTGGCGAACGCGGAGGTCGACGATTCCGCGGCGATCATCACGTTCGGGGACGAACCCCACCTGACGATATCGCCGCGGGCGGCCTCGACAATTGCCAACAACTGGACAGCGCAGGGCCCGGATGGTGGCTATGGCGAGGCGACCGATCTTGCGTCCGCTCTGACTCTGGCGCGGTCCATTCCGGTGGGTGAGCAGCGCCGGATCGTCGTCCTCTCGGACGGGGCCGAGAACGTCGGTCATGCGATCGAGCAGGCTGACGCGGCGGCGCTGGACGGGATGCCGATCGACGTGGTGCCCTTGGCGGGTGTCGACCCCGCTGATATCCGGATCGATCAGCTTACCGGCCCTTCCGCGCTCTGGATGGGAGACGATCTGTCACTCGTGACCAGCATTGGCGCGGGGGGCGGAGGAACGGCGAAGGTAGATCTGGTCATCGACGGTGCGATCACATCCTCCCAGGAGGTAACGCTCAGTCCTGGACAGACGGTGGTGTCGCTGTCCGCACCGGATCTCCAGGCCGGGTTCCATGCGGTCGAGGTGCGTGTTTCCGCCGCCAATGGACTTGACCGGGTTCCGGAGAACAACGCGGCATTCCTGGGCGTGGTGGTCCGCGAACGACCAACGGCGCTGCTGGTCGCTCCGGTGGGAGCCGACCCGGCGCGCCTGCAGACGGCCCTGACCGCTCAGGGTGCCAACGTTACCGTCACCACGCCGGATGCTGTACCCGTCCGCCTGTCGGAGCTGGAGCGCTACGACGCGGTCCTGCTCGACAACGTGTCCGCCTGGGATCTTAGCCAGGACCAGCAACGCGCCATCGTGGCACATACGCGTAGCGGTCACGGGCTTATCGTCATAGGAGGGTCGGCCAGCTTCGGTCCCGGCTCCTACGCGGGAACGGAGCTGGAGGCGGCGCTGCCGGTGACGGTCAAGGTAGTGGATGGGCAGCAACGGCCGTCCGTCGCGGTTCTGATCGTGATGGACAAATCCGGCTCCATGAGCTATGACCCCAAGGACGGTACCACCTCGAAGATCGACCTTGCGAAAACCGGTGTCGTGACGGCGGCAAGCGCGCTTGCCGCCGGCGACCAGCTCGGTGTGATCGCCTTCAATGACGAGCCAATGTGGGCCGTGCCGATGACAACGCTCACTGGCCAGGGCGATCAGGCACGAGTTGAACAAGCGATTGCGCCGCTTACCTCTGATGGAGGAACCGAGATGTTCCCCGCCCTGCAGGTCGGCTATGACGCACTCCGCAACGTGAGCGCCGATGTACGCCACATCATTGTGCTCTCGGATGGTAAATCGCGAGGCGGCACCCGGGAGACCTATGCGCAGCTCGTCAACGACATCGGCAACGATGATATCTCCCTGTCGACCGTCGCCCTGGGAACGGACGCCGATCTCGAGTTGCTGGAATACCTTTCGGTCGAGGGTGATGGGCGCTACCGGGTAGCCAACACGCCGGAGGAAATTCCGGTGATCACCTTTGAAGAAGCCCAGAGCGCGGGAAGCCAATCGGTCCTTCGCGGCGCCTTCACACCAGTCCAGCAACAGCCGAGCACGATCCTCAGCGGCATCGATCCCGCCTCCATGCCAGACATCCAGGGTTACAACTTCGCCGAAAGCCGCGCCAGCGCGCAACCCGTCCTGACCAGCGACCGAGGCGATCCGCTCCTGACGAAATGGCAGTTCGGGCTTGGCAGGGTGGTCGCTTGGACCGCCGATGACGGGAGCGATTTCGCAGCCGGATGGGAAGCCTGGGGTGCATACGACGAGTTTTGGGGCAACACGCTGCGGTGGACGCTCCCCGATCCGTCGAACCAGATCGTCAGCGCTGATATGTCGCGTGATGGCCGCAACGGGATCGTGTCGTTCGACACCCAGGCGGCGGATGGCAATACCCTAAGCCTGGGTGACGCAAGCGTCGATATCGTCGGACCGTCCGGCGATACGCAGTCGTTGACTCCGGTGGAGACCGGACCGGGGCGCTCGCGGGTGTCCTTTGATGATCCCAGGGCCGGCGCCTATCGGGTCGAGGTGCGTGGAGGGGGACTGGGGGATACGGCTGTGACGCTCGGGGGAGCGATCCCCGTTTCTCCGGAGTGGCTGCCTCAGGTCAATGCCGATGACGTGCTTGCCCAACTCGCGCAGCGCACCGGCGGAACGATCAGATCCCTTGATGAACCACCGGCTCCGGACCTTTTCGACACCCTCTCGGCTGACCGGCGTGGCCCCGGTTCCGTGCAACCACTATGGCCCTATCCTCTGGCACTGGCCCTGCTGCTCTTCGTTACGGAGATTGGTATCCGGATGACAAGAGGCTTCGGAACCCGCGGCGCCCGGATTGCCGCGGGGCGTTAGCTCCGGATATGGGGTGGCCACCGGCATCTCGACGTGTCGAACGATTCGTCGCTCCTGGATGAGAGGGTCGCCTGCCGCCTGTGAAGCTGTAGCGTGGTGCCTGGTGGTCTGTCACAGGTGTCTTGTAATGGCGGTGCCTCCAGGCACGGGCCGAGAACCGGCCGTGGGACCGGCGGCATCGGCTGGTGCGCCGCCATTGATGGGCCGCTTCGGTCTCCATCCCCTCGGGATGGCCGACTGGCGGATGCGGCCCATCGCGACGCTCGGAGTGACAATGTCGGTGTGACCGATCACCCGTGAGACTCATCCGACGGGTCGTTCGACGAACTGACGCCGGCGTTGCTCGACCATTCGGCCCTGATCCGGAACAATCCCGGATCGCAAGGCCACCGGCACCGGCCTTGGCGAGTCAGCTACCCCAAACGGGTTCAGGCTTACCCAGTCACCAAGCAATTGTTGTTATGTCGATCGGTTCCTGGAGGCTGGTGCAACGATCCGGGCCGATGCGCCGAGGTCGTCGAGATCTTCGCGGTCCGGATCGAGCGGACGGGCGGCGCTGTCATTCTCGTCACCGAAGATGTCCTCCTCGAGTGCATCGGTATCGACAAGCTGCTCCCGCGCCATGCCAGCAATGACGACGGGATCGGCGTGGCCATTCATCTGCAGCTCGATGGCCCGGGCTGCACCTACGGACGCAATCCATGTTGCCGCGTCGGATGTCCATCCCCGCAGATGGCCATAGAGGCAATGCCCGCCATTGGGATACCAGGCGAGCGTCCCCAGCGCGCCGAGGCGAGCCGCGAGAAGCTGCGATTCGGCGGGAGGCACAACAAGGTCGCGGCCGCCACCGAAGACGAGCACCGGGCAGCGCGCCCTGACGGCATCATCATGGAGCGAAAGATCCGCGGCCTGCTCGTACGGGTCGCGGTCATCGTCGCCGAAAACCAGGTCCAGTTCCGTGTGCAGAAGCGGGCTCGCGCGGTGAAGCCATCGAGCGGGATCGTAGGGCGGGGTGACGGCCGTCACGGACAGGATCCGCCGATCGTAGACCGCGCAGCGAAGCGCCTGGTTGCCACCCAGGCTGACTCCAACCACAGAAACCTGGGCAAGGTCAATGGTGGGCTCCCCCGCAAACAGCTCGAACACACCGTCGATGATGTCGTTGGCGTCCGACGGCACAACGCGGAGTCCGGTTGCCTCCCCTGTTCCAGGGCTGTCCATCACCAGGACCGCGAGTCCGGCGCGCAGAAACCCGGGAGCCCAGGCGAAGGTCTCCTCCTTGGATGTGCTGGTGCCGTTGAGGATAACCACCAAACCGGCCGCCCGCGTCTGCCCGCCTTGCCCTCCTGGAACCAGAAAATATCCGGGCAATGTCGACGACCGCCACGGGACCATGACTCGCCGCACGTGTGGATAGACGAGCGGCTGTGCCTGCGAGAACAGCGTGGCCGCTGCCGCCCGGCACATCCGAACCGTGCGCTCATCGTCAACCACGAACGTCTGAGCGGCGTGGTAGCAAAGAGCGGAGAGGCGTCGGGCCTGCGCTGCTTCCAGCGGGTTCCGGGAGGATACCTGCCTGCGGTAATCACCGAGATAGCGCTGGGCTGTTTCGATCCAGGCGTTGGCCCACTGCTCCGGAGAGCCGATCGCACTCAGGGTCGCGATGAGCGTATCCTCCGGGATGCCCATGACGAGAAAGCGAGTGCGCATGCTTTGAGGTAGCGCCCGCGCGGAACGGACACGCAGGAAGGACCGAGCACTCCGGTGATCCAGGCGTCTCACCCATCTCCACGCGTCTGGCGCGTACCGCCACTGGGGAAGCGACACGCGGTCGACCGGAGCCGGAACCGTTGCTTCCGGCTCCGGACCGGTATGGTTCGGGCGAGAAGCAGCGTTGTTCCCGGTCGAAACGTCATCGGTCATGCATGCCTCGTGTAGCGAGTGGCGGCCCACGCCAGCGCACCAGGTGGCGATCGGAAACGATTGTTATCGACCGAAGTGCGACCGTCGCCGGATCGTCCGGTCGCGTCCCTTCGCGCCTCTTACGTCCTGACTTCCCAGAAAAGACGTCGAGCCTCCTCCAGCGCTTCCAGTACGATTCCGGTTTCGCGAGGGTCCTGCTGGTGCAGGACGATCACATCCAGCCGGGACCGGAACCGGCGTAGATGCGCGACGATCTCCTCGATCATCACCTCCGTGACCGTGCTGCCCGGCAACCGTCCTGGACCGAGCCCCGATCCCAGCAGCGGTATCAGGAGCGACTTTACCCGCTGCGTGTCCGCCTGTTCCAACACGGATGCCGTTGCCCGGGCCACGATGTCCCGACGCGTCGGCGCCCCGAGCGCCTCCGAGACTACCGCATGGATGATGCAGCGGACGCCCCTCTCGGCAAGCGTTCCCGGGGTCGTGGAGATGGCGGTGCCGATGCTCAGCGGGGCTCGGGCCATCGCTTCCCGCTCAATCTCGACGCCACCGGAAAGCCGGATCGTGCCTGCTATTCCTGCCCCCATGACCCCACGGCGATTCGCCGGACAGGCGATGGCCCGAACGTCGAAACCGAGTGGGTCACCATGCGGTGCTACCACGAGCGTTCGACCGAACCGGACGCCATCCTGTTCATCCATGGATATCGCTCACCGGATCGTTCATGTGGCTGGGATGCCAGGCAACGTGTCCACCCACGGCGTTTGTTGCGCGTCCTTTCAGGCGTCCGGTGCGATTCGTTCGGCCTGGGCGTTCCACCGCGTAATGAATCCACGGGCCGGAGAGAGTTCTCTGCGTTGACGAGTCAGGTAACCCCATTTGTTCACTGACGTCGGTCAGATCCACGCCTTGGCGGGTGCGAGGCAACGGGCCCCAATGAGCAAAGCAGGCATCGGCCGTGCAGCGTTGCCGGCCCCAGAGCATCGAACGGAAGTCGACCTCCGCTTTCGAATATGGGAAAGATGTCTCAGGCGCAGAGCGCCACTGCCGGTCGGAAATGGCGACGCGGGTTCGGCCCGGGATGACCATACCGCACTTCGCCACAACATAACCATTCGCAGCCAGAGGCACCTGCGTAAGGCACCACCGAGCGACGATCGCTTCCACTGGTCCCTTTGCAGATCCCCGGAGACAACGAGAGGTCGCGGGCATGCCAACCGGCATCGGACCTTCCGCGTTATGTGGCCCTGAACTCCGGACCAGCCGGCAAATCTGGCTGAAGGTACAGAGATGCAGGGGGCGCAATCGCAGTCCTTGATCAGTCGGAATGACCCTTCCCAACGCCGCGTGAGGGGTCCACCCGGGTAGACTGGGTTTCGCACAGAGGTTCGCAGCCAGAGCAAGCCAGTTCGGGTCAGGGCTGGATCACCCGCAGCACGCCGCTCGACTGGTCGACGAAGACGATGCCGTCCTCGCCCCAGGCGATGCCGCCGACCCGGATCCCCGCCTCGTTGGCGAACAACGCGACTTCGCGGCCGGTGCGGTCCAGGACCCGAATTGTTGACCCGTCCGTCACCGCGACCCGCGATCCGTCCGGGGCAAGGGCAAAGTC
>DASYVY010000461.1:0-5056 GCA_035936535.1 Thermomicrobiales bacterium
GGCTTGGGCTCTGTACCCACTCGCAGAGGAGCGCCCAGGCATCGTCACGTGTCACGCCGTTGGTTTCCGGATACACATTCGTCATCGTGGAGTTCCTGAGGTCGTTGCCGTGCGCCCAAGGATGAGCATCGCATCCCCGAACGAGAAGAATCTGTATCGTTGGCGGATCGCTTCCTGGTAGGCGTCCAGCATGCGCTCCCGCCCTACAAGCGAACTCACCATCAAAAGGAGCGTGGAACGGGGAAGATGAAAATTGGTGATCAACCCATCGGTGATCTTCCACTCGAACCCGGGAGTAATGAAGATGTCGGTCATCCCCTCAAACGCCTGGATACGGGACCCATCCCAGTCTCGGCCGAACGATTCCAGGGTGCGGGCCGTAGTGGTTCCAACAGCAATCACCTTGCCGCCACAGGTTCGTGTGTCTCCGATCGCCCCGACGGTTGCTTCCGGAACGTGGCACCACTCGGAATGGATCCGGTGATCTTCCGCAAATTCCGAGGTGACCGGTCGAAACGTATCCAGCCCAACGTGCAGGGTGACGGACGCAATCGCGATGTTTCGCCCGGCGAGCCGATCGAACACTTCGGGAGTGAAATGCAATCCTGCGGTGGGTGCCGCCGCCGATCCCGTCCGCTCGGCATAGACGGTTTGATACCGATCGTCGTCCTCGAGCTGGCGATCGATGTACGGCGGTAACGGTACGCGCCCATAGGCCTCGAGCGATTGGTGAACCGCCGGGTCCAGGCGTACCACGGCTTCCCCTTCCGGCAGCTTCTCCACGATCGTCGCGCCCGATTCCAGCTTTCCGCTCCGTGACCGTATCACCACCCGCTCGCCTTCGCGGAGGCGTCGCCAGGGCCGGATCAGCGTTCTCCACGTCGCCGCGCCGAGGTCACGGAGAAGGAGTATCTCAACTTCCGCACCGGAATGACGGTTGCCGCTCAGCCGCGCGGGCTGGACACGGGTGTCATTGACCACGAGCAGATCGCCCGGGTCGAGCAGGTCAGGCAATTCGTTGAACCGGTGGTGCTCGGGAGCTCCCTCGTCCCGAGGGAGGAGAAGAAGCCGGCTTCCGCTGCGGTCCGCGAGAGGTTCCTGCGCGATCAGGTCGGGGGGAAGGTCGTAGTCGAACGCCTGCATGCCCGTTCGCCGGGCACCCGCCATGGTCACTCGTCCATTGGCAGGAAGGTCGCCTGGCCACCAAGCCTGTCCATATACGGCACGCCGAGATGCTCATAGGCGCGCCGGGTCGCGATCCGGCCCCTCGGGGTTCGCTGGAGAAATCCGAGCTGGATCAGGTACGGCTCATAGACATCCATGATCGTGTCGGTTTCCTCGCTGGTCGCCGCCGCCAGGGTGTCGATACCGACCGGGCCGCCATCGAATTTTTCGATCATCGAGACGAGAATCCGGCGATCGGTGTCGTCAAGCCCGAGGGCGTCGATTTCCAGCAGGCCAAGCGCCTTATCGGCGATCGCGTCCGTCACCACTGGCTCCCCGGCTACCTGAGCCACATCCCGCACCCTCCGCAGCAAGCGGTTGGCGATCCGCGGAGTACCGCGGGCTCGCCCGGCGAGCATTCGGGCGCCGCTGTCCTCCATCGGCAACTGCAGGATGGACGCCGAGCGGCGGATGATCTGCTCCATCGCCTCTTGGTCGTAGAACTCGAGCCGCATCACCGCGCCAAACCGGTCCCGAAGAGGGCCAGTCAAAAGCGCCAGCCTGGTCGTCGCCCCGACAAGCGTGAACCGGGGAAGATTGATCCGCATCGTTCTGGCGGCGGGGCCCTTGCCGATGATGATATCGACGGCAAAATCCTCCATCGCCGGATAGAGCACCTCTTCGACCACCCGATTCAGGCGGTGGATCTCGTCGATGAAGAGCACATCTCCCGGCTTGAGATTTGTCAGGATCGAGACGAGATCGCCCTGCCGCTCGATGGCGGGACCCGAGGTCACACGCAGGCTGACCCCCATCTCGGCCGCGATGATGCTCGCGAGCGTCGTCTTTCCAAGGCCGGGTGGACCGTACAGGAGGACATGATCCAGAGGCTCCTGCCGTTCCAGAGCCGCCTGAATGAAGATCCGCAAGTTTGACTTCACCCGGTCCTGCCCGATGTATTCCTCAAGCCGCCTTGGACGCAGCGATCGCTCGTCTGCCGTGTCCTCCGGCCGCTGGCGTGCGGAAACCGTCCGTGACGCATCACGGACTTCGGTTGGGCTCCGGGAGTCGCCTGGTGGCGAGGGGTGATTGCTCATAAGCCTATTATACGGCGAATTCGAACTAACGTTCGGCTTGCTCGTCGGCGACGACCATGTCTGGTATGCCATCTTCAACCGTATAGACGCGGCCGCAGACGGTGCACTTCAGTGCCCGCTCGGCAATCCGCAGCGGCCCGTGATCAACCGGGCACACCAGCATTCCGAGGAGCTCCTCGGTGATTCCCAACGACTCAGCCGACTCATTGCCGTGCGGCGTTGGTACTGTCCTGGATTCCATGGTCATCTGCATATCCCTCTTCACGACGGTGTCGCCGGCGGGCTTCCCGTGGGCGTGGAACCCCCAAGCGACGCGAGCTGGGTCGCTGCCCGCTCCCCGATCAGGGTCGACGGGTCGATCTCCGTGGCTTGCCGGTAGTGGACAATAGCCTCGTCCGTCCGAGGCGTCGTCGACATACGATACAACTCCGCAAGGTAGTAATGTGCCGCCTGGTGTCGCGGATCGAGTTCAAGCGCCCTTATGAACTGCAACTCGGCGTCAGCCGCCATGCCGCCGTCCGCAAGAGCACGTGCGAAACTGACTCTGGCCTCCGCATCTCCTGGCGCCAGCGAAATCGCCCGTTCGAAGAGCGGAATAGCCTCTGACAGCCGCCCGGAGTTTCCGAGCAGGTTCGCAAGGAGCAGCGTTTCCTCAAGGTCGTCGGGATTCTCGGCGACCACCGTCTGCTGCTCCGCGATGAGGTCCTGGCTGGGATCCTGGAAGTTTGCCAGATCGCCCTCATCGGTTTCCCCCATATCCCCGAACAGCTCCTCGGCGGAGATCGTGAACACGGCCGCACCGATCATCCCGCAGATGACCAGAGATGAGACTATCAGGAACGCGATCTGCATCCGGCCAAGGCGGGACAATGAGGTCCGGTTTCGTGATGAGGCGGGCGGCATGCTCGGCCTTCGGCGGCGTTGGCTCACGGTTGACTCACGAAGGAGACACTCCTGACGGTGGGCACGGCGCGATGTACCGCGGCGGGAGGATGCCGGTGTTTCCACAAGAACGGAACCGGCGGCGCGGACCCCCGCCCCGCCCTCGTTCCGGCCCGGATGCTCAGCCTGAACCTTACCAAAAAGCCCGCTCGGCCGCTTTGCGAAGGCCCGCGCCAACCTGATATACTGCGTCCGCTCCAGCGAGAGCAAGCGCCGGCCTAGCTCAGTTGGTAGAGCAGCTGTTTCGTAAACAGCAGGTCGTCGGTTCGAGTCCGACGGTCGGCTCCTGACGGATCGCTGGGCACTTCAGGCCGAAGTGGCGGAACGGCAGACGCGCTACGTTCAGGGCGTAGTGGGAGTAATCCCGTGGGAGTTCAAATCTCCCCTTCGGCACCGGTCAGCACAGCATGGAAGCCGCTGTCTGACGCATAACGCACATTGACAACAAGCCAGTCCCGCATCGTTCGTGGGAGAGAAGGATGATCGCTGGTCCCTCAGGGGCTAGAGGAAAGTCCGAGCTGCAAAGAGCAAGGGTGCCCGGTGAAAGCCGGGGAGGCGCGATCCTTCGCGTCGACAGTCCAGATTGGCGTGTCCGTCACGGATGCGAGAGCAACAGAAACCATTCCCAAAGGCACTGCTTCCGCAGTGCTGGCCGGGCTGAAAAGGGCAATCCTCCCCGCAGCAATCTCCGATTCGGCCGCTAGCAGGTTGCTCGCCGAGGCCGGAAGTCGAGAGCAGTCACCGAGGCGACGACGTGACCAGCCTTGAACGGTTGAGAGAGATGATCATCACGAACAAAACTCGGCTTACTCTCTTTCCCTGAACGATGCATCATGGTGCCTTTAGCTCATTCGGCAGAGCGCCGGTCTGTGGCTCCGGAGGTGACGGGTTCGATCCCCGTAAGGCACCCCACTCCCAGTACGTAGAAGAACACCGGTCGTCATCGTGACGGCCGGTGTTCTTCCGTGTTTCCCGCCCTGCTGTCAGACCGACGACATGCGGCGATTCCGAACCCCGGAGCGTCGTGCCTTGATAACTACGGCCGCATAGCCGCCCAGCAACGCGGCCACCACCATCAGCAGCGGTACGAGCGCCGCCGTTGGCGGTGGGTCTGAGCGGATGCTTGCTTCGCCCCCGGTCAAGGAGCGGATGAACGAGCGAAGCACCGCTGTTCCGATATGAAATGGCAAGTACAGGGCTGGCACCAGCTTCACCCAGAGCAGCTCATTGTTCCGGGCCAGCGTGCCGACAACCAGCCCCGCTCCTCCGAATCCGATAGCTGCCAGGGCCATGTCCGATGGCCGGATCACAAACGCCACGACCGCGGTCACCCCAACCACGGTCCACCAGAGACCGCGTTGCGACGATGTCCTGTGGGCGGCGTGAATCAGCAATCCGGCGGCTCCAAACCAAACGATGCCACTGGTTCCGTTCAGCACGCGTCCCACATCTCCACCGGCCACGATCGATAGCCCAACCAGTGCCGTGGCAAACACCAGCATTGCCGTACCATTCCGCTCGGATGCCATTCCAGTGTCCTGTTGTTTGAGGGCGTCCACCCCATCGTACGTCCGCGGGAGCGAACGGGAAGATGCGTTCCCACTCCATTGTTCCAGATCTTCCACACGTTGAACGGTATGGCTGCCGGAGAAACGGTTGCCCAAATGACCGCGGGCGAATCCTGACGCGCCTCCGGCAGGCTGCTATACTCCGCGGTGATATCGCTCATTTGCCCTCGTAGCTCAACGGATAGAGCGCTTGGCTTCGGACCAAGAGGTTGGGGGTTCGAGTCCCTCCGAGGGTACCCTTGTGCGCCGCTACGTGTGGCGCCCCATGCCGAAAGAAGACCCATG